>CBJLVJ010000022.1:0-11722 GCA_966426465.1 uncultured bacterium
AGGCCGCGGTCGACGCTCCCAGCAGGGTATGGACGCGTGCGGGAGAGCTCGTGCTACACGTCCAGAACCTTCACAAGAGCTACGGCGCGGCGACTGTCCTTGCCGACGTCAGCTTCGTGCTGAATGACGGCGAGCACGTTGGCATTATTGGCCCCAACGGCACTGGCAAGTCGACGCTGCTGCGGTGTCTGGTCGGCGCGGAGGCGCCGGACGCTGGGAGCGTGGTGCTCACGCCCACTGGCGCGCGCATCGGCTATCTGCCCCAGAGCTTCGCCGACGCCGAGGAGCGCAGCGTCGGCGAGGTCGTCGCCGCGGCGGAGGCCGACCTGCACGCGGCCGAAGCGGCCATGCAGCGCGCGGCGGAGGCCCTGGCGAACCCCGACGACCAGGCCGCGCTGGCCGACTACGACGCCGCGGTCACTGCGTTCGAGTCCCTGGGTGGTTATGCGCGCGAGGCGCGGGCTGACTCGGTGCTCGACGGCCTGGGGCTGGGCGGCGTCGATCGTCTTACTCCCGTAGGCCGTTTGAGTGGCGGACAGAAGACCCGCCTCGGGCTCGCTGCGCTGCTCCTGTCCGAGCCCGACCTGCTGCTGCTCGACGAGCCGACCAATCACCTGGACGTGGATGCCCTGGAGTGGCTCGAGAACTTTTTGACCAGCTATCCGCGCGCGGTGCTGCTCGTCTCGCACGATCGTGTGCTCCTGGATGCGACCGTCAGCCGCATCCTGTACCTCGACCCCGAGACGCGCTCGATTCATTCGTATACAGGCGGTTATTCGGATTTCGCGGACGCGCGGGCGCACGAACGTGCCTTGCACGAAGCCACCTGGCGTCGACAGCAGAAGTACGTCGAGCGGGTGCAGCGCGACGTCGGTCGTATGAAAAGCGAGGCGCGCTCGATCGAGATGTCGACCACCGCTCGTCAGCCGGGTCTTCGCAAGTTCGCTCGTCGCAAGGCGGCTCTGGCGAAGAGTCGCGAGCGCAAGCTCGAGCGGTTCCTGGAGTCCGACGAGCGGGTAGAGCGCCCAAAGCTGCGCTGGCCGATCAACCTCAACTTCGGACCACCACCGCGGGGCGGACGCGCCCTCCTCCAGCTCGAAGACATGGGCTTCGCGTACCCGGGCGCGCCACCGCTGTTCGAGCACGTGAGCTACGAGCTGCGCTACGGTCAGCGACTGGCGCTGGTCGGTCCCAACGGCGCTGGCAAAACCACACTACTCCGGCTGATCCAGGGGCAATTGCAGCCGGCGGCTGGTTCGGTGCGCATCGGCGCCGGTGCGCGGCTGGGGGTCATGGCCCAGGAACACGAGACGCTCGACCCGGACCTCACCGTTCTCGAGACCGTCCTCCGCGAGCGGCCGATGAGCGAGCAGGACGCGCGCAGCTTTCTGCCGTACTTCCTCTTCTATGGCGAAAGTGTTTTCAAGCAGGTCACAACATGCTCGTTGGGCGAGCGCAGCCGGCTGCAACTGGCGAGGCTGGTGCTGCAAGGCTGCAACCTGCTGCTGCTCGACGAGCCGATCAATCATCTGGATGTGGAGTCGCGCGAACATTTCGAGGCGGCGCTCGACGCTTTCGAGGGCAGCGTGGTCGTGGTTGCGCACGATCGCGCGTTCTTGCGCTCGTTCACCAGCCGCGTGTTGGAGGTGCGCGATGGACGGATCAGCGCGCTGGAACCAGGCGCGCCGAGCCGGTGAATGGCGTGGCCATGGGACCGACCGTCTGCATGTCCACTTCGATCAGCGCCGGTCCGTCCTGCTGGAGCGCCTCCTTCAGCACGGGTCCCATCTCGACCGCCGATCGAACCTGACCACTCCACATCCCGAACGACTGTCCGAGACGCACAAAGTCGGGCGTGACGAGGTCCACCCCCAACCGGCGACCGTCGAAGTGCGCGTCCTGCAAGTTACGCAGAATGCCGTAGCCGGCATCGTTGAACAGCACCACATGCAAGCGTGCGCATTCCTGGGCCATCGTCGCGAGCTCGCCCAGCGCCGTGACAAAGCCGCCGTCGCCGGCTAACAGGACGACCTCGCGTTCGGGTTGGGCGATCGCCGCGCCAATGGCCAGACCGACGCCCATGCCGATGGCGTAGGTCGCCGAGTGCAGCGTCGTACGCGGCGAGTACGTCTCGAGCAGCCGGCTACCCCAGGTCGTGGCGGGAACGGTGACGTCGCGGACGACGATCGCCTCGCGGGGAAGGACGGCCCGCAGATCGTCGAGGATTCGTTCGTACGGGCCCAGAGCGGAGCGTGCGCGGGCGCGCGCCGCGCGCCGCGCCTCGGCGACACGCGCGAGCCAATCCGAATCGGCCGTAGCGGAAGAAAGCGATTCCAGCAGCGCCGCAAGCGTGAGCCGCGCATCGGCCGGGACGGCCACATCGATCGGATAATTGCGCCCGAGCAGGCTCGGCTCCACCTCGATCTGGACCCTGGGCGACGGGAGGGGAAGCTGCCAGTTGCGCGTCTCGTTGCCGCGGAAGCGGGTGCCCACCGCCAGCAGCAGGTCGCTCTGCTGGTACAGGTCGAGCACGGCGGAGTCGACCACAAAAAATCCGATGCACTGGGGATGATCCTCGGGCATCGAGCCGCGACCCGCCGCGGTGGTCAGCACACCTGCCCCGATGCGCTCCGCCAGGGCACGCACCTCGTCGGCGGCGCCCGAAGCAATGGCTCCGCCGCCGGCCCAGATCAACGGCCGCTTCGCCCGGCGGATGAGCCTCGCGGCACACTCCACGTCGCTCGGGTGGGGCCTCGGCGGCGCCGGTCGGGGGACCGGATCGACGGCTGGAGCATCGATGCGCCGGTACTGCTGGTCGATCGGAATCTCGACCGAGACCGGCCCCGGCCGGCCTGCCTGGGCCAGCTGGAGCGCGCGTCGCATGACGGCAGGGATATCCTCCGTCGTGGTCGCGCGGAAAGCGGCTTTACCAACGCGGTCCAGCACCGTCAGCTGGTCCTTCGGCTGGTGCAAGAAGCCTCGCTCCACGTCGACGTACGCGGAGTCAACCTGGCCAGTCACGTGGAGGACCGGCGAGCTGGCGACGAATGCCTCAGTCAGCGAGCCGGCGGCATTGGCCGCGCCTACACCGGTACTGGTGAGCACCGCGGCCATGCGTCCACTCGCGCGCGCGAATCCGTCGGCCATCGCCGCCGCGCCGTGCTCGGTGCGCGCCGGCACCACGCGGACACCACCCTCGCGAGCGATGGCGTCAAAGATGGGCAGGTTGTGGACGCTGATGATGCCGAAGACCGTGTCGATGCCGGCGGCCTTCAGGCTGTCGAGAACCAGCTCACCGCCGCTCCGCTGCACGCTCCGTGGACCGCCGGTTTCAGGCGTCGCGCTTGACCCCGTACATCGGGCTGTTCTCGGGATACGTCGGCAGCTGCGGCTTGCCCGAGCCGACAATGACCAGCATCAGCGCATCTTCGTTGCCGTCGTTGCGCTCGCCACGCGCCACGCCCGCCGGGACCGAAATCGCGTCACGCGGGCCCAGCGTGCGCTCGACGCGTTCCCCGTCCTTCTCCATGTAGCAGGTCATCTGTCCTCGGAGGACGAAAAATACCTCTTCGACATCATGGTGCGTGTGCAGCGGACCCTCGTGTCCCGGCGGAATGACCATCGTGCTCAGGGTGAAATGTTCGGACGGAATGGTGTTCGTGTCGGACTTGACACCGGTCGCGCCGGTACCGACGTAGCGCATCTGCGCCCGGCGATAGCGCGGGTTCACGTTTTCCTGGAACTTCAGCGCATCCCAATCCAGTGTGCGGTTGTCCAGACGCGCGATGCGCGCGTCGATGATCTCGCCAAGCGACTGATGGGTGGTTGTCACGGCTGGGCGCTCCTTCGTACGAGCCATCAGCCGTCAAGGCTGATGGCTCGTACTCAGTTTATGCTCCGGCGCGGACGATGGTCCGCGGTCGACCATCGATGCGGTCCGCCAGCGCATACAGCCGGTCAGCGATCTGGGCGCGCCAGGGCCGACGCGGCCCGCTCGCCAGATCCGCGAGGCGGTCTCGTTCAGCCTCACGCTGGAGCTCGACAATGCGATCCCTGGCGTAGGACTCGATGAAGCCGAGTTGCATGGAAGACACGATCGGCCCCTCCTTCCTGGGCAGATGTGGTGGGCGTCCGCGCCGGCCAGGACGGCCGGGCGGTTGTTCAGTTGTCGGTCAGCCGAGGCGTCAGGTGGCTGACCGCGCGCGGGGCAACAAAAAAGGGGCCCCGCGAGGCCCCAGCCGATCGAGTCGAACGATCCTACCTGTCCATCACGAGGGAGCCTCGCCGCACGCAAGCACGGCACGACCAGCGACCCGGCGCTGAAGGCTGGGGGTGAGCGGCGCGAAGGTAACGGTGCTCAATGTGGCGTCTCCTCTCTGGGCAGGTTATGGGGATTACTTACAAAAACGTCCACGACGAAAATCGTCCTGGACGCCTGTGCACCAAAGTACCAGACGCGCCTGGCACTGGCAACCCCCCGGCTATAACGCTTTTCTATGGGCCGAAGCGCACTAATACGTAGCGAGCGAGCGGCGGTTGGTGGCGGACGTGTCGGCGGAGGTGATGTGGAGGGCGGCCTTGACCTCCTCCTCGATCATCTTCCAGACCTCGTCGACCAGCTCCAGGAAGCGCGGCGTGCGCTTGACGGACAGGTCCCGCGGACGCGGGATATCGACATCAACCACCGCCTTGATCTGGCCGGGACGCGACGTCATGACCACCACGCGGTCCGACAGGTACACGGCTTCGTCGATCTGGTGCGTGACGAACAAGACCGTCTTACGATTGCTCCGCCAGATGCGCAACAGCTCCGCCTGCATGATCTCGCGCGTCTGCGCGTCGAGTGACGCGAACGGCTCGTCCATCAACAGCACATCCGGATCGATCGTCAACGCGCGAGCCAGGTTGGCCCGCTGGCGCATGCCGCCAGACAGCTCGTGCGGAAAGTGCTGTTCGAAGCCGGTCAGCCCGACCAGCCCGAGCAGCGCGTCGGCGCGCTGACGAGCGTCGCGCTTCGACTTGCCCTGCACCTCCAGGCCGAAGATGACGTTGTCGAGCACAGTTCGCCACGGGAACAACGCGTCCTGCTGGAACACGAAGCCGCGGTCCGGTCCAGGTTGGTCGACCGGGTGTCCATCGACCCAGATCTCGCCTCGCGTCGGTGCTCGCAAGCCATCGACGATGCGCAGGAGCGTCGTCTTGCCGCAGCCCGAGGCACCAACGATCGAGATGAACTGGCCTGCCTGGACCTGCAGCGATACATCGCGCAGCGCCTCGAATCGTCGCCCGCGAAGTGAAAAGTGCATCGAGATCTGTTTCAGCTCCAGCTTGGCTGGAGGGCCCATGTAGCCGTTGGTCGCCATGGCTACTTCAGCTCGAACTGTCGCCAGGGGGCCAGGCGCCGTTCCACGCGCTGCAACAGGCTGACCGCGAGGACGCCCGTGCCGGCCAGCAGAAAGACTCCGACCCACATCGCATCGATCTGGAAGCCCTGTGACGATCTGAAGATCAGGTAGCCCAGGCCTGCCCGCGCGCCGATGAATTCGCCCACGACCACGCCCACCAGCCCGCGGCCGATGCCGAGTCGGAGCCCGGCGACAATGAACGGGAGCGCCGACGGGATCAGCACCTTGGTAAAGATCTGGGTGCGCGTGGCCGAGAATGAGCGCGCGGCTTCGATGTACACCTGGTCGGTCGAGCGGATTCCGGTCGCGGTGTTGATCACGATCGGAAAGACCGCCAGCAGGAAGACCACGGCCATCTTCGACGGAGCATCGATGCCGAAGACGAAGATGAACAGTGGCGCCAGAGCGACCGTCGGCGTGGCGTATACCGCCGAGACCCACGGGTCCACGACGTCCTTGACCGCGTCGCTACTGGCGATGGCGACGCCAAGCAGAACGCCAAACACGGCGGCCACCGCGAATCCGACGAAAAATTCGTTGAGGCTGACCAGCACATGGCGCGTGAGCTCACCCGTGGCGGCGAGCTGCAGGAACCTGGCCCAGATATCGGAGATGGGCGCCAGGATCAGCGGCCAACGGCCGCTGCGCCCGGCGATTTCCCAGGCGAGGCCCACAATGACGAGCGACAGCAGGCCACGAATGGTGGACGAATGGGCTCGGTACCAGCGCACAACGAGCGGGTCGCGGCGATCGAGGTCCAGCTCCAGACCGAGGGCGATATTGGCCATGTTCGGGTCCTCAGAGGGTGTAGAGCGGTGAGTCGCGCTCAGGCGTTGAGCACCCTGCTAACCAGGCTGCTGTCGACATATTTCATTGCATCGGTGGGCAGGTTGGTGGCGCCGGCTTTCTGCTGGTTCTCCACGAACTGTTGCATGAATTTCTCGTTGATTCGCAAGTTTTGTGAGACGGATTTGCTGACCACGTGTAAGTTGTAGACCGCCTGCGCACCCGCATCGCTGCCGCCGAAGGCTTTTTTGCTGATGGCCGCGAGCTCGTCCTTGTTGGCCGGGTCATAGATCCACCTGGTAATTACATCCCACGCTCGCACGAAATTCGCGGCAACGTCTGGGTTGTTCTCGTACCAGCCCGTCTTCGATAACAGCACGATGGTGTGCACGCCTTTGAGCGCAGCATAGTTGTTGGCGTTGTCGATCTCAGCAAAGCCCGCGTCGCGCAAGATCGTCGCCTGCGGCTCGAGCTGGGCCACCGCGTCGATCGTTTTGGCTTTGAGTCCCGCCGTTCGATCGGAGATCGCGCCGGCCTGGACCAGGGTGTAGTCGGTCGGGTTCACGCCGCTTTCGAGCAGCATGATCTTCATCGCGGCGGTATCCGCGCCGCCGACGAGGGCCGAAACGCCAAGCGTCTTGCCCTTGAGCTCGCTGGCCTTCTTGATGTCGGGCTGCCCGAGCAGCACGTAGGGTGTGCCGTCGGCAACCGCAAAGAGCTGCTTCGCGTCCGGCGCCTTGTCCTGGGCGGGCCAGGCCGAGTCAGGCGTAACCGCCGCGACATTGACCGAGCCGCCGACCAGGGCATTGACCGCGTTGGGTGAGTTCGTGGTGGTCAGCAGGTCGAACTCGACGCCGAATTTGTGAGCCAGCTCGGGCTTTTCGCCGCCAACCGAGGCGACGAAGTGGAGCCCGTTCGGGCTGGCGTAGGCGTAGCTGACTCTGGTGACCGCAGAACCAGCGGCGGGCGCCGTGGTGGGCGCCGCGGCCGGCCCGGTCGTCGGGCCCGCCGCGGGTTGGGGCGCGGTGGCCGTACACGCCGCCACCAGTGGCACGACGAGGCCAGCACCGGCGGCGCCGATGGTCTGTTTCAAGAAGGTGCGACGGTCCTGGCGCAGCGACATCGCGAACGTTCTCCCCTGCGTACCGGACGCTCGCCGCGCGCCCGGCTGTACTGAATGCCTCGACCCTGAGCGCTCTGGTCAGGCTACCACCGGCTTCGGGAGGTGTCGATTATGTTGCGTAGGTCTAAAGCCGGGCTGGGGCGGGCCGATACTCGGGCGAGTACACATGAATTCCACCGTTGTTGACAAGCAGCTCATCTGCAAACTGTGTAGCGAGACCTTCGTGTTCAGCGCGGGCGAGCAAGAGCTCCTGCGCGTGCGCGGTGTCGATCGCGTTCCGACGCGCTGTCCGCTCTGCCGACGGCGCCCGCCAACGCTGCCCTTCACGCCCACCGTAAGCCGCCCGGCGTAGCCCCGACTGGGCCAGCGCTGCGTGGTATGGCACTATTGCCGGCATGCCGCCCAGCCCGGTCGTTCCCGCGCCCATGCCCCATGCGAAATATCGGCCGTTCCTGCCGCTGCGGCTGCAGGATCGCACGTGGCCGGACAAGCACATCGAGCGGGCCCCACTGTGGTGCAGCGTCGACCTGCGGGACGGCAACCAGGCGCTGATCGACCCCATGGATCCCGAGCGCAAGAAGCGCTTCTGGGACGCCCTGCTCAAGGTCGGCTTCAAAGAAATCGAGGTCGGCTTTCCGTCAGCATCGCAACCTGACTATGACTTCATCCGCGAGCTGATCGAGCAGGACTTGATCCCCGAGGACGTCACCATCCAGGTGCTGACACAGTGCCGCCGCGAGCTGATCGAGCGCACGTTCGAATGCTTGCGTGGCGCGCCGCGCGCCATCGTGCACTTCTACAACTCAACGTCGGAGCTGCAGCGGCGCGTCGTCTTCGGCCTGGGCAAGCCAGGCATCGTCCAGATCGCGGCCGACGCGGCGCGGTGGTGTCGCGAGCTCGAAAGCACGCTGCCCGGTACTGACGTGCGCTACGAGTACTCGCCTGAAAGCTTTACCGGGACCGAGCCCGACTTCGCGCTCGAAATTTGCGAAGCGGTGATGGACGTCATCAAACCAGGCGTCGAACGCAAGCTGATCATCAACCTGCCAGCTACCGTCGAGATGTACACGCCAAACGTCTACGGCGACGTGATCGAATGGTTCAACCGTCACGTAAAAAACCGCGAGACGATCCTGCTGAGCCTGCATCCACACAACGATCGTGGCTGCGCCGTTGCAGCGGCCGAATTCGGCGTCATGGCGGGGGCCGACCGCGTCGAAGGGACGTTGTTTGGCAATGGCGAACGGACAGGCAACGTCGACGTGATCACGCTGGCTATGAACCTGTTCAGCCAGGGCGTGGATCCCTGTCTGGATATCAGCGATATCGACGACTTGCGACGAGTTACCGAGTACTGCAATCGGCTGCCGGTACATCCGCGCCATCCCTACGTGGGCGACCTGGTCTACACCGCGTTTTCGGGTTCGCACCAGGACGCGATCAAGAAGGGCATGCTGGCGCTGCCGCCGGACTATCACACGTGGGAAGTGCCGTACCTGCCGATCGACCCCAAGCACGTCGGGCGCACGTACGAGGCGATCATCCGCATCAACAGCCAATCGGGCAAAGGCGGCGTTGCCTACATCATGCAAGCCGAGCACGGCCTGGACTTGCCACGGCGGCTACAGATCGAGTTTTCGAAGACGATCCAGACGATCGCCGAGGACAGCGGCACGGAGATCTCGCCAGGCGAGCTCTGGAACGCCTTCCGCCGCGTGTACCTGCCCGAAAATCCAGGCCTGCAGCTGCTGCACCACGAGGTGACCGAAGGCGACCAGGGGGCCGAGATTACGGCTCATCTGCTGGTGGACGGCGAGCCGGTCGAGGTGCGCGGCACCGGCAACGGTCCGATCGCCGCCTTCGTCGACGCGCTGGAGCGGTGTCTGGGACTGTCGGTCGACGTGATCGACTATGCCGAGCACGCGCTCAGCGCTGGCCACGAGGCGAGCGCGGCGGCCTACGTGGAGCTGACCGATGGGCGTCGCGCGGTGCGCTGGGGCGTGGGCATCGACAAGAGCATCTCGTCCGCCTCGCTGAAGGCGGTCGTCAGCGCGATCAACCACCAGCGCGCAACTGCCTGATGGCGTGGTCGCGTTCTGGCTAGGCACCTTCCCGATCGCTGGTCGCGCCGCCGAGCTGGCGCGCATGGCCGAGGACGACGGGTGGGATGGCCTGGCCTTCACCGACTCGCAGAACCTGGGTGGCGACACGTTCGCGGCGCTCGCCATCGCCGCGCACGTGACGCGGCGCATCACACTGGCCACAGGCGCAACCAACCCGGCGACACGTCACCCGGCGGTGATCGCTTCGGCGATTGCCACGATCCAGGTCGAGTCGGGTGGGCGCGCCTTCCTGGGGATTGCGCGAGGTGATTCAGCCCTGGCGTACGTCGGCCGAAAGCCAATGGCGCTGGACGACTTCGAGCTCGCGCTGCGGGCCATTCAAGCGTACCTGCGCGGCGAGGCCGTCGATTGCGACGGGTTCGCAAGCCAGATCCAGTGGCTGGCCGGAGCGCAGCCTGGCAAACCGTTGATGTCGGTGGCGGCGACCGGCCCAAAGGTGATCCGCCTGGCGGCGCAGGTGGCGGACGCGATCACGTTTTCGGTTGGGGCTGAGCCCGATCGTGTGCGATGGTGCATCGACCTGGCGCGCCAGGCACGCGCGGCAGCCGGGCTGCCGCCGCTGCGCCTTGGCGCCTACATCAATGCCGTGGCGCACCCTGAGGTGAGCGTGGCGCGGGACCTGGTTCGTGGCCGCCTGGGCGTGTACGCCCGTTTCTCGACCATGTCGCGCAGCGTGCTCGAGACACTTCCGGCGGCGGACCGGCGTGTTGCCGAGGACCTGGTCAGCAGCTACGACATGCACTCGCACGCGGCCAGCGGGGCGCGCCATGAAGCGGCGCTGGCCGACGACTTCGTGGACCGCTTCGGCGTGGTCGGCCCCTCCGAACGCGTCGCCGAGCGCCTGAGCGAGCTCGTGGCCCTCGGCCTCGACCACATCGTGATCGTGGGTCACAGCCGCAACACCCCTGCCGCCATCTTCGCCGAGTCCACGCGGCGCTTCGCGCGAGAAGTGATCCCGGCGGTCACGCGTTAGCGATACGCGGGCATGACCTCCTGGCACAGCAGCTGGAGCGCCCTGAGGACGCCCTGGCGAGGCACCTGGCCGCCGCAGTTGAGCTCGGCCAGGATGCCGTCCAGGCCGAGCTCGTCGGCGACGGCGCCCAGTCGCTCGACCACCATCTCGGGCGTGCCCACGATGACTTTGTCGCGCAGCACCTCGTCGTAGGTAATCGCCTGAAGTCGACGGCCGCGCACGTCGCGCTGCTCGATCGCCCGCGCGCCGGCCTCCTTCGCCGACGCTTCCAACTGCTCGCCCAGCTGTCGATAGAACTGCATGATGCTCGCCCGCGGCTCTTCGCGGGCGCGCTCGAGCGTGTCGGCGAGGTAGATGGGCACGCGCAGGAACACGCGGCCCGTACCCGCGTGTCCGGCGGCGGCAAACGCCGCCCGGTACGCCGAGATGTTCGGCGCCAGCTCCGACAGCGTGCCCAGCCGCACCGCGGCGAAGATGTCATAGCCCTCGACGCCGATGGTCGGAAAGGTATCGACGCTCGTCGCCGCCACGCGAATCGGCGGATGCGGGCTCTGGTAGGGCTTGGGCACCACGCACACGTCGTGGAACTGGAAGTGCTCGCCCTCGAACGAGAAGCTCTCCTGGGTCCACGCCCGTTTGACGATTTCGAGCGTTTCGGCAAAGCGCTCACGACTCTCGGCGTACGGCACACCGTAGTGCGCGTACGTGCGGGCGAAGCCACTGCGGCCGACGCCGAAGATGAGACGGCCGTGGCTGATGTGGTCGATGGTGGCGGCCTCTTCGGCCAGTTGCAACGGGTGGCACAGCGGAATCACCTGCACCGCCGTGCCGATCTTGATGCGTCGGGTGCGGGCGGCAATCGCCGCGGCCAGGGCCAGCGGCGCCGACAGCACCGAGCGAGCAGGTGAAAAATGCAGCTCGGCCAGCCAGATGGCGTCCAGGCCCCACCGCTCGGCGGCGTCGACCAGGTCGAACGCGGCGTCGAAGGCCTCAGCCTCGGCGACGCCGGGCGGCCGCTCGAACTCGTGAAATATGCCGAACTCCACCGCCAGTCCTCTCAGGCCACAATACTCCAGCGTATGAAAGCAGGAGTAGGCATCGACCCGCGTCTCGGCCTGTCGCGCGAACAGCAGCGAGCGTTGGTGAACGAGGCCGCCAGCCTGGGCTACCACAGCTTGTGGACGCCGGCTGGCGCGACCGGCCGGAGCATCTTCCAAACCTGTCGCGACTGGTGGGAAGCGAGCGTCGCGGTGGTGGCCGAGGGCCTGGACGTGGGCACGTCGGTGATCCCATTCCCAGTCTGGAGCGTGCC
>CBJLVJ010000023.1:0-11591 GCA_966426465.1 uncultured bacterium
ACCGCAAAGTTCCACACCAGCAGCGCCAGCAGCGCCGCCGGCTGCAGCAGTGCGCGTAGCGTCACTCCAGCAGGGCGTAGACCTTGTTCAAGAGCTGGACGGGTGAAAACGGCGTGATGAAGTACTCATCGGCGCCCGCGTCGCGGCCGCGCGCGCGGTCCACGTCGGTGGCGCGCGCGGTGAGCATGACCACCTTGATGCTCGAGGTCTCGGGCTCCGACTTCAGGTGGCGGCACACCTCGAAGCCGTCGAGCTTGGGCATGTTGACGTCGAGCAGCACCAGCGCGGGATGCTGCTCCCGAGCGATCTGCAAGGCCTGCTCGCCGTCGACCGCCTGCAACAGGTCGAAATCCCTGGTCCCCAGCGTCGTGCCGATCAACCGCCTCAATCCGGCGTCGTCGTCAGCCAGCAGCACCGTGCGCTTCAACAGACCACCTCAGGCCACCTTCGATGACGGCCACAACCGTACCTGGTTGCGCCCGTTGCGTTTCGCCTCGTAGAGCGCCTGGTCCGCGTAGCTGATCAGCAGCCGCTCATCAACCGTCTCGGGCGGCAGGGACGCACCGCCCAGGCTCAGCGTCAGCGGCGTCGGCGCGGCTTCCATGCCGCCCTGCACGGGTGGCAGGTCTTCGACGCAGCGCCGGAGCTTTTCGGCCACGACCGCCACTTCGCCCAGGCTGTCGCCGGGCAAGATGGCGCCGAACTCCTCGCCCCCGAGGCGACCGATCACGTCCGTCCGCCGCAGCCGCGCGCGCAGCTGCACCGCCACCCGCTGGAGCGCAACATCGCCCATCGGGTGGCCGTGCCGATCGTTGACCAGCTTGAAGTGGTCGAGGTCCATCAGCAGTAACCCCACCGGATAGGTCATGCGTCGCGCGCGCTGGACTTCCAGTCCGAGCATGCCATGGAAATGGCGGTAATTGCTGAGTCCGGTCAGCGCGTCGGTGGTCGCTAACCGCTGCGTTTCCTGGTACAGGTGCGCGTTCTGCAGCGCAACCGCGGCGGCGGCCGCAAGAAGCTCCACGATTCTGACGTCGTCAATGCCCAGCGGCGCGCCCACCGTGAGCTCGAGCGCGCCAAGCGCCCGGCCGCCGGCCACCAGCGGCACGACCAGCTGCACTGCGCCGGAACCGTGCCCGTGGCCAACGCTCTGCGCGTGGTCCATCGCCTCGGCCACGGCGCCGTCCTCAGGCACCTCAGCACCTTGTGTCCACACCGTCGAGCCGTCCGCAAACCCGCGCGTAGCGCGCAGCCGCGGCCTGGTGTTGGTCGGCACGACCGTCCGCGGGCCCTCGGTTGGCGCCGCGACGGCCAGGTCGACCAGGTACACGCTGGCGGATCGGTAGGTCACCAGGTCAGCCAGCGACCCGAGCACACCGGCGAGCACATCGTCGGGGTCCAGCGCCGAGACAATGCGCGTGGTGACCTCGTGCAGCACGGTCAGGTGGTGAAGATGTCGGCGAAGCTCGCTGTAGGTCCGACTCAGGTCGGCGGCATAGGTTTCGAGCTGGGCCGAGCGCTCCTGCTCACGTTTGAGCAGCTCAGCCGGGGTCAGCTCCTCGAAACGTTCGAGGTTGTCGAAGCTCATTCCGAAGCCGTTCTGAAGCCGGTCCTCAACACCGGCCTGACGGACCGACCAGCCTCAGGTCGACTGCGCCAGCGCCCCCACGCCCATGCGACGAGCGGCACTGCCAGCGGCGGCAGCGCATACGCCAGCACGAGCACGCCGGGCATGTTGGTACTCCAGTAGTGATGCACGTAGAACACGGGCAGCGACGTGAGCGTGTATCCGACGACGATGCGCGTGAGCATCCTGTGCCAGCCCAGGAGCGTCACCAGCGCGAGCGGCCACATCCAGTACCACTCGAGCACCCACGTGAGCACCACCAGGATCAGCACCGTGAAGGCCCGCGCCGAGGCCTCGAGGACGGCCTCCACCAGCGGGCGGCGCGGGTCGCCGGCGATGCGCCACAGCCGGACCAGCTCCCAGATGAGGTAGACGCCGAAGATCGCGCGGGTGGTCGTCTTGGCCCAGAACCGCACGAGCTCGTGCGACGCCTCGGTGTTCAAGCCGCCCGGATCCAGCCACTGATCCGAGATGGTCAGCGCTATCAGGTCGGGCGCCCAGTTGGTGTACATCCAGGTCTTGCCGCTGGCCGCGACGAAGATCGGGTCGAGAAAGCGCGGAAAATCGATCCACGGCACATACAGCACGACCGTGGCAATGCCGACGAGGGCCGCCGAACCACCAATCCACATCACGCGGGCGGGCCATGTCGCCAGCCGTCGCGCCCACGGCACGACGTAGAACAGGCCGACCAGTCCAGTGGTGTACTTGATGAGTGCGCTGAGCCCGACAAAGAAGGTCCCGATCAACCAGGCACGGTTTGTCGGGGTGCGCTGTCGCCAGACCAGTGGCAGGATACCGAGCAACAGCAGCGTCACCATCAGTGCGTCGTTGTGCGCGTTGCCCGCCGCGTCGAACAGCATCAGCGGGTTCCAGGCATACACGACAAACGCCGCCAGACGCGCGCGCGGCCGTTGACCCATCACGCGACCGAGCAGCCACCACACCAGAACCAGATTGACCACCTGGACCGCGTTCATCAGCACCTTGTAGGCGAAGACCTGGTCCATCAAGCCGACCTGGAGCACGGTGCCGTCGTCGAGCGTCAACACGCGGTCGTTCAGCGGCGCGAGCACGCGCGCGATGACCCAGCTGATATCCGTCCAGAGCGGTCCATACACGCTCGGCTGGTCGTGCCAGATCGGGTGAATCCACCCGAGCATCGGGTTGGCTGGAAAGTAGTTGGGGGGGTAAATGTACGGATTCAGGTTGTAGACCGCCGAAATGTGGCCGTACATCACGTACGAGAAGATATCCGTGGTGTACAGGCCGGGCGTGAGGAACAGCGTGACCTGGAAGAGCACTTCGAACAGGACCACCACCACAACCGCGCCACGGACCGCAGACACGCCCAGGTCGACCAGCAGGATCGCGCAGAGATAACCGACTCCGGTAACCACGAACCCGAGCACGAGCGAGTTCACCACGATGTCCAGGCTGGCTGGCCCTTCCGCGAGCTCGAAGCCTGGTGCGAGGGTGTTGCCCAACTGCAGCAGGTCGCGCAGCTTTTCCCAGGCCGTGGACTCGCTGACCAGGTACACGTAGGTGAAGTCGTTGCCGTGGGTCAGGCGGTAGCTGAGGGTCCAGATCATCATCCAGCCGACCTGCATGACCGCTCCGGCGCATCCAAGCAGCAGCAGGCGCAGGGCCAGACTGGCGAGCATCAAGAAGACGTTACCTCCCTCAAGAGTGGGTGAAGCTCGAGCACGTGTGAGGCGACAACCTCCGCGCCATGTATGGGCAGATCGGTCCAGACCGCCTGGGAGGCGAGCAGCGCGTCGAGAGACGGTCCAAGCTGTCCCGCCAGCAGCGCGTCGCGCGGGATGTACCGGGCGTGGCCCAGCCTGGGCAGCTGTTCGGCCAGCACATCGTACTCGCGGAATGGACCGCGCTCGGTACACAGCAGCGCGACCCGATTGGCCAGGCAGTCGGCCACGATGCCATAGCCCGGCTTGGTCACCACCACGTCAGATGCTCCAACAAGAGAGACGTAATCCGACGGACTGCGGTTCAGAGCCACGACATTGGCGGGTAGGTCGGTTGCGCTGAGAGCCACAGGTGGGGTGAGCACAAAGGTATAGCGCGCCCATTCACCGAGGGCGCCAAGGTCGAGGCCGCGCGCGGCGAAGCCACCAAACGACAAGAGCACAACTCGCGCCTGAGCGCGCAGACCAAGGTCGGCCCGAACCTCGCAACGCGCACGAGTCGCGCGCCGTGCGATCAAAGGCACATCCTCCAGGCGTACGAAGGCCGAAAAAGCGTCCGCGTCAGGGCTGTGGAATGGCAGCCGGTACAGCACGTCGGCCTGTTGGTAGGCGGCCCTGACCACGTCAACGATGTGCTCGAAATTCGGCCACGCGCCGTAGATCCAGTCCCAGCTGAAGTTGCTCATGGCGGCCGCTGCCACTCCGGCTCGCGCTGCCGCGGCGAACGCTAGCGGCGGAATGTCACCGAGCACCACGTCAACCTGGTGATCGCGCAACAGACGCGCTTCGGCCTCGGCCCGCGCCTCGAAATCGCGGGCGAACGCCTGCCACCGCCGCCGCGTCTCGTCGATATCGAGCTCGAGCCCGCCGTGCTGGGCGACGCCTACATCGAGTGGCCAACCCGGCGAAGCGACCTGCTCAGTCGCCGCCGGAAACAGCCACGCCGGCGCATCCGTGCGGATCTTCACGTGGATGCCGCGCTCCAGGAGCACCCTGGCCACTTCGGCGCAGCGGACCGCGTGGCCGAAGCCGTGGCCCGACACGGTGACCATCACCGTGCCGACACTCACCTCAGGCGCCCCTCGCGGCGGAGTCGGTCTTTCAGGGCCTTCAGCTCGGCCTCGATTGGATCGGCCACGGAGCGGCCAACGCGTGATTGCGGGCCAACGATCGCGAGGATGCGGCGCCAGAGGGCCGGTTCATCCAGGATGGCGCCGTGGCCCAGGCTGCCAGGGCGGCGAATGGTGGTCGGGATCTCCAGGTCGGGTAAGGATTCGCCGGGAGCCGGCAGCAGCGCTTCTTCCGGGCGTACGACAGAATCGTCGGGATCAGCCAGCGTCGCCACACGAACGCCGGTGGAACGCAGAAACGCTGCGCGACGCGCCAGTCGGGCCTGTTCGTCGGCATCCCGCCAGCGCGAGTCGAGGTCGCGTCCAGCCTCGCCCAGGCCCTCGGACTCGCCGGTTACCACCCATGCCCAGTTGAGCAGTGCGCCTACGCTGCAGCCATGCAGCGGGGCGGCCAGGGTCACGACGGCGCTGAGACGACCTCGCCAGGCCTCTCGATCGCGGGCGACGGCCAGGGTCGCACCGTCCAGGCCGACCACGCCGCCAAGCGAGTAGCCAAGGACACACAGGCGCGTCTGGGCAGGCAGCGCCTGGCGGTAGAAATCGAGGCAGCCGGCCACTGCTTCAGCCATGTCGATCAGCGGCCGGCGTGTGTCGACGGGAGCGTACGCGGTCGGACGCCAGCTACCGTTGAACTCAGCGCCGGCAAGCGTGCCTTCCAGGAAATCTCGCCGCCGATCGTACCCTCCGCGTTCAGACAGAAAGCGCATCGCGCCGCTGAACGCGCGTTCGGCGTCGCCCGTGCGCGAGCCGACGCCACCGAGCAGCACGATTTTGGTGCCGCCGGTCGGCCACACGTAGTGACCGGCACGCCAGCTCGGGATGGGTTGCAGCGGTTCCTCGTCCGACACGCTGATGAGGGTAGCGCTCAGTTTCACCCGTTCGTGAGCGCTTGCAGTCCCAGACAAGGCGCATAATCAAGTTCGATGGCGACTTCGCCAGCCGATCGGCTTGAAGATTTTTACGGGCCGAACGCGGCCTACGCCCAGGAGCTGCTCGACCGTGAGGCGGCGGCTTCAGCCCCACCTGCGCCAGTCACGGTCGAGTCTCCGTCGCAGCCCGGGCTGACCGCATCCGCGGAAGTGTCGGCGGCCGCGGCGGCGGCTGCCCTGGCCCAGAGCATCCGTCTGTTCGGCCACCGCGCCGCCCACCTGGACCCGCTCGGCTCAGAGCCACCCGGTGACCCGCATCTGGACATGGGGGCCTACGGTTTGCGTGAGCAGGACCTGGCCAACCTGCCGGCGTCTGTGGTCGGGGGCGCGATCACCGGCGCCAACCTGACCAACGCGCTCGAGGCGATCCGTCGGCTGGAGCAGATCTACTGTGGCACCACCGGCTACGAGACTGCGCACGTGGAGGACCCCGACCAGCGCGCGTGGCTGCTCGACGCGATCGAACGCGAGCGCTTTCGCCCGCCCAACGATCCCGTCGACGAGCGCCAGCTGCTCGACCGTCTGACTGAGGTCTCGGCTTTCGAGCGGTTCCTGCATCGCGCCTACCCGGGCCAGACCCGCTTCTCAGTCGAAGGCCTGGGCATGCTCATTCCCATGCTCGACGAGCTGATCGCCGACGTCGCTGCGCAGGGCGCCCGCTCGATCGTGCTCGGCATGGCGCATCGCGGTCGATTGAACGTGCTGGCGCACGTGCTCGGGAAACCGTACGCGCGCATCCTGTCCGAGTTTGAAGGCCGTGAACCTGCGCCTCGAAGTGCGCCGTCGGAAAGCAGCGACGAGGGCTGGGCCGGCGACGTCAAGTACCACGCCGGGGCGCGGCGCGCGTACCAGTCCGCGGATCTGCGCGATGGCACCGATCGGCGGACGGTCAACGTGGTGATGGCGCCCAACCCCAGCCACCTGGAGTTCGTCAACCCGGTCGTTGAGGGCATGGCTCGCGCCGCGGTTGACGACCGCCACCGCCCGGGCGCCCCGTCACGTGAAGACAAGGGCGCGCTGGCCGTGCTCATCCACGGCGATGCGTCGTTCCCTGGCCAGGGCGTGGTCGCCGAGACGCTGAACCTGGCGCGGCTGCCCGGGTACCGCACGGGAGGCACCCTGCACCTGATCGCCAACAACCAGCTTGGCTTTACCACCGACCCGCGCGACGGTCGCTCGACGCTCTACGCCAGCGATCTGGCGAAAGGTTTCGAGATGCCGATCGTACACGTCAATGCCGACGATCCGATCGCGTGTCTGGCCGCGATCCGCATGGCCGCGGCGTATCGGGCCCGCTTCGGCGAGGACTTCCTGGTGGACCTGATCGGCTACCGCCGCTGGGGACACAACGAGGGCGACGATCCCTCGTTCACCCAGCCACGCATGTACGCAGCCGTGGATAGGAAGGCGACAGTTCGCGAGCTGTTCGCCGCGGACCTGGTGCGCCGCGGCATCGTGCGCGAGGGCGATCCGCAGGCGTTCCTCAAGGCCGGCCTGGACGAGTTCCAGCGCATCCGCGACAGCGTCCGTCGGCAGAGCGAGACGCCCGCAAGCGACGGAGCTGTCAAGGTTGCCGCGGCATCGTCAGCACGCGAGCTCCACCTGCCGGACTGGGATCACCTGAAGGCGCTCAACGGCGCCCTGGTGACTTTCCCGCCTGGCTTCAACCTCAACCCCAAGCTGGATCGCGCGTTGCAGCGGCGGCGGGTGGCCTTCGACCGGCCGGATGCGCCGATCGACTGGGGCCACGCCGAAAGCCTCGCGTTCGCCGGCATCCTGACCGCCGGCGTACCCGTTCGGCTGACTGGCCAGGACGCGCTGCGAGGCACATTCAGTCAACGCCACCTGACCTTCTACGACACCAGAAGTGGGGCGCCATTCACGCCACTGGCAGCCCTCCCGGGCCAGCAAGCGACCTTTGATGCTTGCAATAGCCCACTGTCCGAAAACGCCACGCTCGGCTTCGAGTACGGCTACAGCGTGCAGGCGCCTGAGACGCTCGTCGTGTGGGAAGCTCAGTACGGCGATTTCATCAATGGCGCCCAGGTCATCGTGGACGAATTCGTCGTGGCCGGTCAGGCCAAGTGGGGCCTGACATCCGGCCTGGTGCTGTTGCTGCCGCACGCCTGGGAGGGCCAGGGGCCCGACCACTCGAGCGGTCGCCTGGAGCGTTTCCTCGAGCAAGCCGCGCAGGACAACATCCGCGTCGCCAACTGCACCACGGCCGCTCAGTACTACTTCTTACTCTGGCGACAGGCGGCCAGCCTGGCTACCGGGGCGCGTCCGCTGGTGGTGATGACGCCCAAAAGCCTCCTGCGGCACCCGCTGGCGGCCTCGCCGGCCAGCGACCTGGTCGGCGGCAGCTTCCAGGCGGTGCTCGACGATGCCCGGGCGTCCAGGCACCCGCACCGCGTGCGTCGCGTGGTGCTATGCAGCGGCCACATCTGGGCCGAAGTTGAGGCAGACAAACGGCGTGCTGAGGCAGACGACCTTGCGCTGGTGCGCCTCGAACAGCTGTACCCGTTCCCAGGCGACGCCCTGGCCGACGTCCTGGAACGCTACAGCCAGGCGCGCGAGCTGATCTGGCTGCAGGAAGAACCTCAGAACATGGGCGCGTGGACCTACGTCGAGCGACGCCTGCGCGCGCCCTGCGGCGTCCGCTACGGCGGCCGACCGGAGCAAGCCAGCCCGGCCGAAGGCGGGTCCGAAGCGCACACCGCCGAACAGCGCCGCATCATCTCCGAGATCTTCGAGGGAGTCCCAGCTCATGCCAGTTGAAGTGCGCGTCCCCACGCTGGGTGAATCGGTGGTCGAGGCGACAGTCGGCGCCTGGCTGAAGCGCGAGGGCGACCAGGTTGAAGCCGGCGAGCCGCTGGTGCAGCTCGAGACGGAGAAGGTCAACGTCGACGTCTCGGCCGATCAGTCCGGCGTGCTTGGCAAGGTCGCCGCGCACGAGGGCGAGACGGTGCATCCGGGGGACGTGCTGGCCACCATTGAAGAGGGTGCCCCGGCCGCCCCGGCCGAGACCAGACAAGCGGTCGCGGCTCCCACGCCGGATGCCACCGAGGAAGTCGAGCGGCCGCACGCCTCACCTGTCGCCCGACGCATGGCCGAGGAGCATGGCCTCGACCTGTCCAGGATCCAGGGCACGGGTACCGGTGGCCGCGTCACTCGCGAGGATGTCGAGCGCCAGCTTCAGCCGGCGCCCGCGCGCGCCGAAGCTGCGCCGCCAGCCCCGCAGCTGCCGCCGAGTGATGGCCAGCGCCGTGAGACGCGCATACGTATGTCGCGGCGGCGCCAGACAATTGCGAGCCGGCTCCTCGAAGCGCAGCGCACCGCCGCCATGCTGACCACGTTCAACGAGGCGGACATGTCGGCCATCATGGCGATTCGCGCCCGGCGACGTGAAGCGTTCCAGAAGCGCCACGGCATCGGGCTCGGCTTCATGTCGTTCTTCACCAAAGCGGCCGTCGGCGCGCTGCGCGAATTTCCAAACGTGAACGCCGAGATCCGCGGCGATGAGATCATCCAGAAGCACTACTACGACATCGGCATCGCCGTGGGCGCCGAGGGCGGTCTGGTCGTGCCAGTCGTGCGTGACGCCGACCGCAAGACTTTCGCCGAGCTGGAACGCGAGATAGCCGAGCTTGCCGAAAAAGCGCGTACCAATGCACTGACGCTCGATGACCTGCGTGGGGGCACGTTCACCATTACCAACGGCGGCATCTATGGCTCGTTGTTGTCGACGCCGATCCTGAGCCCGCCACAGGTTGGCATTCTCGGCATGCACCGCATTCAGCAGCGTCCCGTCGCCGTCGACAGCCAGGTCGTCATCCGCCCGATGATGTATCTGGCGCTCACGTACGACCACCGGATCGTCGACGGGCGCGAAGCCGTCCAGTTCCTGGTGCGAGTCAAAGAGCTGGTCGAGGACCCGACGGAGTTACTGCTCGACTAGCTCATTCGACCGAATCGGTAAGCTGAAACCGAAGGTCGCGCCCCGACCTTCGCCGCCGGATTCGGCCCAGATGCGGCCCCCGTGGGCAGCCACAATGGCGTGGCAGATATACAGCCCCAGGCCGGCGCCTTCGAAGCGGCGAAGCCCGCGACCGCGGTAAAAGCGTTCGAAAAGATGCGGCGCCTCGTCTGGCGCCAGGCCGATGCCCGGGTCGCGCACGGTGACGATCGCCTCCTGGTCGTCAGCCCGCAGCCGCACGCTGATTCGCCCGCCCAACGGCGAGTACTTGATCGCGTTGCCAAGCAGGTTCTGGGCGACCTCCTCCACCCGACGGGCGTCCCACCGCCCCACCACCGGCGTCGGTGCGTCGATTTCGATCTCGTGGATGTCGGTCGTGGCCTGGAGCGCGCGAGCGGTGGCGAACAGAATTCCCCGCAGATCGGTGGGTACGATGTCGAGGTCCAGCCGCCCAGACTCGATGCGCGACAGGTCCAGCAGCAGGTTGAGCAGTCCGGACAACCGATCCGCCTGATCGGCGATCATCGTCAACCCCTCCTGCACGTCGCCGTGTTCGGCGCTGCCCCGGTTGAACTCGCGCTTGAGTCGCTGCGCCTGCACTTTGATCACGGTGGCTGGCGTCTTGAGATCGTGCGAGGCCATCGAGAGCATCTCGTTCTTCAGCCGCTCAACCTCCCGTTCGCCGGTCACGTCGCGGAAGACGATCACCCCGCCGGTAAACGTCCCGTCGGTGTCGTGCAGCGGCGTGGCGCGAAAGCTCAGGATGCGGCGGATCTCGCCGGGCAGGTCCACCTCCACGTGCTGCGGCTCGCGCACCTGCTGGAGTTGTTCGACCACTGGCCGCAAGGCTTCGACCGCCGCCCGGCCTGCTTCGGGCCAGGTCGCCCACTCATTGTCACTCAGCGGCTGGCCGAGGACGATGCTGGCCTCGTCCAGAGACAACAAGTCCCGTGCGGCGCGGTTCAGACGCACCAGGCAACCCCGCGCATCGACAATCAACAGCGCGTCGGCCATGTTGGCCAGAATGGCTTCCAGCTCCGAAACCCGCCTGCGTACCTGCGCGCCGATGCGCTCCGACTGGCGCAGGCCGCTGATAACCACGGCCGCTTCGTCGGCCATCGACTCGAGAAATTGCAGGTCGTCGTCGGTATACGCGTTCTGACGGTACGACTCGACGCACAGCAGGCCGATAGTGTGCGCGGCGAGCTTGAGCGGTACCGCGATGGCCGACTCGGGCAGACCGGGCGTTCCTGTCGCGTACTGCACCTGCACGCGTGGGCCTTCGGCGGTCCAGTGCCGTATCAGGCGCGAAGCGCCGGTGACGATCACCTGGCTGGTCAGTCCTTTGCCAAGTGGGAACGAGCCACCCGACAGCTCCTCCCCGTTCTCAACCTGCCAGACCACTTCGACGGTCTTGCTGGGTTCGTCGTACAGCCCCAGGAAGAAGATCGTGGCGTCCATCTGGCGCGCCACCGCCTGGTGTAACAGACGACACACCTCCACCAGGTCACGCGTGCCGAGCAGACTCGGGCATGCGCCTACTGGCCGCTGCATTCGTGTCTGACGCACCACTGCCTGGCTCAAACCGTAGCGGTTGGTTGAGCTCTCCACTCAATTCTGCTCAATGGCTGGCGCGCGTCAAGGGTTCAGCATTGGGCAGGCGTGCCGATAGTCATCACACACCAATGCCGTTGACTCCCAAGCGCGAACGCCCCACGCGCGATCTCGACCCGCAGATGCAGGCGTCCAAGGACTCACCCTGGGGTGGCCTCCGCAGCCGCTTCCTTGCGTCGCTCGATCCCGCCGACCAGGTGCGCATCTTCGACCTGAGCGCACGCACCTCGCAGACGCTTCATCGCTGGGCGGCGCGTTACCCGCTCATTCGGCGCGTCCGTGTGTGGCCCTTGTCGCTGTCGGTCGCCGCGGGCGCGCCGTTTACCTCGGTCGACGCGTTGATCTCGACGGCTCGCCTGAGCCTGTGGGTGTTCACGCTGGACGACCTGTTCGACGAAGAGCGCGTTCCACAGGGCGAGCTGATGAAGCGCGCGCTGCGTTACCGAGCGCTGGCACACCACGAGATCGTCTGTCCCACCGGGGACAGCCTGGCCACCGCCTTGTGCGAGCTGCGCGACGACCTGGCGACGTATCCGCTGTTCGGACCGCTCGGGGCCGAGTGGGCCAACGCCTTGTGCGGGACCATCGACGGCATGATGCGCGAGTACC
>CBJLVJ010000024.1:0-11550 GCA_966426465.1 uncultured bacterium
GCCTATCAGACTGGCATGCAGGGCGGCCGCCTGGGCCAGGGCGCCGCCGTGTCGTTGTTCATGCTGCCGTTCCTCGGGCTGCTGGTGATCGCCCAGCTGTGGTACACGCGCCGCAACGCGAGCCAGTAGGTCCGCCATGGCTGTCACTACTGCCACCCAGGCCGCTCCCAGCGTGGTCGTGCGCCGCAATCGGCGGCCCTTCAACTACTACCTGTGGCGGGCCGTGTCGCTGTGGATCCCGCTGGCGTTTTTCCTGGTCTTCACGCTCGGACCGTTCTGGTACATGCTGGTCATCTCGCTCAAGGACCAGCAGCTCGAGGTCAACAATCCGGGCGTGTTCCCGTTCTGGCCATTTCACCCGAACCTGAGCCAGTACGAGGACCTGTTTGCGCGCACCCAGTTCCCGCGTTGGGCGCTCAACACGACGGTCGTCGCCAGCATCAGCACGGTGGTCTCGCTGACCTTCGGCACCCTGGCGGGGTACGCGCTGGCGCGCTTGCGATTCCGCGGAGCGAGCCTGCTCGGGATCATTTCCTTCGTGACGTACCTGGTGCCGCAGACGTTGCTGTTCATCCCGCTCAACATCGTGATCACCCGGCTGCCGGTGCCGCTGTTCCTGGTGACCGTCGTGTTCTCGACGGTGGCCGTCGGCTTGCCCCTGCTGCTGTTGCTGGTGCCGCCCGAGAAGCGCGTCGGCTGGGGCCCGCTGGCCGGCTGGCTGCCCGGCATCCTCCTGTTCGGGATCGGCGTCGCGCTCGGCCTGTGGGGACTGACCGCCAAGGGTGCCGCGCTCAACGAAATCGAGCTGGGCGGGGCGACGAATCTGTCCAACACGTTGTGGGCATTGATCCTCACCTACCCGACGTTCCTGGTGCCGTTCTGCACCTGGCTGCTGACCGGTTATTTCCAATCGATACCGCGCGAGCTGGAGGAGAGCGCGTTGATCGACGGCGCCAGTCGGATCCAGGCGATGCTGCGCATCGTGGTGCCGCTGGCGATCCCGGGCATCCTGTCGGCGTTCATCTTCGCCTTCACGCTGAGCTGGAACGAGTACATCTACGCCCTGGTGTTCTTGACGTCGACCGGCAACCGCACCATTCCGGTGGGCGTGGTGAACGAGCTGATCCGCGGCGACGTCTACTTCTGGGGCACGCTCATGGCCGGCGCCCTGCTCGGCTCGGTCCCCGTGGCGATCGTCTACTCCCTGTTCGTCGAAAACTACGTCAGTGGCCTGACCGCCGGCGCCGTCAAGGGCTGAAGAAGAAAAAGCTCTCTTCAGCGCGGCCTAGTTGCCCATGACGAGGCCGCCGTCGATGTGGATGGCCTGGCCGGTCATGTAGTCGGAGTCGCGGCTGGCGAGGAAGCTCACCACGCCGGCCACGTCCTCGGGTTGCTCGGGCCGGCCAAGCGGGATCAGCGAGGTGCGGCGCTTCCAGGCCTCGCCGATCTCCCAACCTTCGATCTCGGCCCACTCGGCGTCGATCTTCTTCCACAGCGGCGTGTCCACCACGCCCGGGCAAATGCAGTTGGAGGTGATCTTGTACGCCGCCAGCACCTGGGCCGCGGTGCGGGTGATGCTGACCACGCCAGCTTTGCTCGCCGAGTAGTGGACCATGTGTACCTGGCCACCGCGGTAAGCGGCGATCGAAGCCGTCTGGATGAGCTTGCCGCGCAGCTCCGACCGTGGCACGAGTGGCTGCTGGCGCATGCGTTTGGCGGCGGCCTGCAGCACGAAGAAGACCGCCTTCAGGTTCACGTCGAGCATGCGGTCCCAGTCGTCCTCGGTGACCTCGAGCAGCGGCCGCACGCCGCCGATCCCGGCGTTGTTGAACAACACGTCCACCCGCCCCCAGCGCTCATAGGCGGTATCGAGCATGCGCTTGATGTCGGCCGAACGTGTGACGTCGACCTGGATCGACGACTGCCCCAGTTCGTCGGCAAGCGCCCTGGCGCCGTCGCCGTTGAGGTCCGCCAGCAGCAGCTGCGCACCATCCTGGGCCATTCGTCGGGCGCACGCTGCGCCAATACCGCTTGCCGCGCCGGTGATGAGGACGCGCGTGTCCGCCAGTCGATCGGTCATGAGACGAGTGCATCGTACAGGCGTCGCTGGCGATCGGCCGCGGCGCGATACCGCTGGGTGTGCGCCTCCAGCGGCTCGAACCGACGCGCGACCTCGGGCTTCCACTGGTCGAGCGGCTTGTCCAGCAGGCCGAGCGCCTCGAGCGCCAGCAAGGCGGCGCCGCGGCTGGACGCCTGCGGCTCCGCCGAAGCGAGCACCGGTCGGCCGAGCACGTCCGCCAGGATCTGCATCCACGTCGGCGAGTGCAGCAGCGCTCCGCCGGTGGCGACCACCTCGCGCGCCTTCGGCATGACTTGCGACAGGGTGCGGTCGATCTCTCCAAACCGCAAGGCCACGGCCTCCATGCACGCGCGCAGGATCTCCATCGGATGGGTGTGCAGGCGCAGTCCGACGATCGCGCCAGTGGCATCGTCGGCCCAGCCGGTGCTGCGTTCGCCACCCCAGAACGGCAAAACGGTCAAGCCGTGGCTGTCTGGCTCCAGTGCGGCGATGTCGGCTTCGGCCACGCTCACGTCGGGCAGCCGCAACGTCGCCCGCAGCCAATCGAACAGACTGCCGCCGTCGTTGAGCGCTCCGCCGAGCACCACCCGCCGCTCGTCGATCCGGTAGCACCAGGTGCCCCATGGCACCTCGAAGGGTCCATCCGGCGACCACACCACCCGCTCGGCGCCCGACGTGCCAATCATCACCGCGAACCGGCTCGCGTCTGCGCAGCCCGCGCCCAGGTTGCTGCACGCGCCGTCTCCCACTGCTGGCAACCACGGCACGTCCTCCAACGCTGGCCAACGGCGTGAGGTCGCGCTTTGACGCAACGGCACGATTTGCCCCAGGCGTTCGGGCGCGACGCCGATGGCGTCCAGTGTCGGGGCGTCCCAGTCGCACTGGTGGACGTTCAACAGGCCAGTGCCGGAGGCCATCGACGTGCTGAGCTGGGCCTGCCCGGTGAGCCGCTCGAGCAGCAGCTCGCCAAACGAGATCCATCGTTGGACGCTTGCGAAGACCGACGGTTGGGTGTGGCGCAGCCAGCTGAGCTTGGCCGGCCAGTACGACCAGTGCAGGACGCAGCCCGTGCGCGCGTGCACGGCACGCTCGTCGAGCTTGTTGCGGAGGCCCGGAACTTCGCTGCGACTGCGCGCGTCGAGCCACAGGTACACCGGCGTAAGCGGTCGGCCGGATGCGTCGACGCCGAGCAGGCTGTGCCAGAAGATGCTCGTTCCGACGGCTACGACGCGCGACTGCCGAGTGGCGAGGACGTGGTCGATGGACGCGCAGACCCGCTCGAACAACACATCCGGATCGAGCTCGGCGCCGCCCTCGGCAGTGACCCGCGGCGCGTAGGTGATCTGCGCGACCGCTCCCTCCAGCATCCGGGCCTGGAGGTCGTACAGGCTCGCGCGACACGAGGACGTTCCGACATCCACGGCCAGCACGGCGCGCGGCTCCGACATTGCGCGCTAACGTAGCAGGTACTGGCCGACGGTGAGGCGATACAGTTCGAACATGCCTGAGGCCGCGCCCTACGGGTCCTGGCGTTCGCCGATCACCGCGTCGCTGATCGCCGCTGGCGAGGTCCCGCTTTCTGCTCCTGACGTGGTCGGCGACGACGTGTACTGGCTCGAAGGCAAGCCCGTCGAGGGCGGCCGAATCGTCCTGGTGAAGCGCGCTGCCGATGGCACGCGTGAAGAGCTCACGCCGCAGCCTTACTACGTCCGAACGCGCGTCCACGAGTACGGGGGCGGAGCCTACGTTGTGCACGGGTCGACGATCTTCTTTTCGAACTTCGCTGACCAGCGGCTGTATCGCCGGGACGCCGGCCAGGCCGCGCGGCCGATCACCCCGGAGCCGAGCGTGCCAGCAGGCCTGCGCTATGCCGACGCCCAGTTGACCGGGGACGGCAAGCTGTTGATCTGCGTGCGGGAGCGCCACCAGGCTGAGGGCGCCGCCGATGCCATCAACGAGCTGGTGGCGCTCCCAGCGGATGGCTCTGGCGAAGCGCGCGTGATCGCTTCGGGCCACGACTTCTACGCTTCGCCGCGCATCAGTCCCAATGGCCGCCAGCTGGTCTGGCTGACGTGGGATCACCCGCGCATGCCCTGGGACGGCACCGAGCTGTGGCTTGCCGACCTGGCACCGGATGGCTCGCTGTCAAACGAACGCTGCGTCGCGGGGAGTCCGCAGGAATCCATCTTCCAACCCGACTGGAGCCCCGCGGGTGAGCTGCACTTTGTGTCGGATCGCACCGGTTGGTGGAACCTGTACCGGCGCCGCGGCGAATCCGTTGAAGCGCTCGCGCCAATGGAGGCCGAGTTCGGCGCGCCGCAATGGGCCTTCGGCATGTCGACGTACGCCTTCCTGGATGACGGCCGGATCGCCGCCATCATGAGCCAGGACGGCATCGACCACCTGGTGTTCGTGCGACCTGGCGAGCCGATCCAGATCGCCGACCTGCCGTACACCGCCTACGGCCGCCGGCTGCGGCCCACCGACAACAGACTGGTGTTCATCGCCGCCTCCCCCACCGAGTCGCCCGCCGTCGTGAGCTTCGATGTCTCCACCGGTCATCGCGACATCCTCGGGCGCAGCCTCGAGCACGAGCCGGACCCCGGATACGTTTCGCGCCCACGACCGATCGCGTTCCCGACCGGGGTCGAAGGGCACGAGACCGCGTACGCCATCTATTATCCGCCGGCGAACGCCGACTACACCGGACCGGCTGGCGACAGGCCTCCGCTCATTGTCGAGAGTCACGGCGGTCCGACGGCCATGACGCTGGCGCAGCTCAGCCTGGACATCCAGTTCTGGACGAGTCGCGGCTTCGGCGTGGTCGACGTGAACTACGGCGGCAGCACCGGCTTCGGTCGTGCGTACCGCGAGCGACTCAAGGGCCAGTGGGGCATCGTCGATACCGAGGATTGCATCAACGCCGCGCGCTACCTGGCCCAACAGGGCGAGGTCGATGGGCGGAGGCTGGCGATCCGCGGCGGCAGCGCAGGCGGGTACACCACGCTGTGCGCGCTGGTGTTCCACGACGACTTCGCGGCCGGCGCGTCGTATTACGGGGTGGCCGACTGCGAGGCGCTGGCCACCGACACCCATAAATTCGAATCGCGCTACCTCGACGGACTGATCGGCCCGTACCCCGAGGCACGGGACGTGTATTACGCGCGGTCGCCGATTCACTTTGCCGATCGGCTGTCCTGCCCGGTCATCCTGTTCCAGGGCCTGGAGGACCGCGTCGTGCCGCCGTCGCAGGCCGAGCGCATGGTCGAGGTGCTGCGCGCCAAGCACCTGCCGGTGGCGTACCTGGCCTTCGAGGGCGAACAGCACGGCTTTCGCAAGGCCGAAACGATCCGGCGCACGTTCGAGGCCGAGCTGTACTTCTATTCACGCGTATTCGACTTTCCGCTGTCGGAGGAGATCGAGCCGGTCGAGATCGAGAACCTGGCGTAATCGAGCAACAGAGCTACACTGCTCGTCAGAATGTTGGGCGCGAGCGGGAGTGGGGGCAGCCGGCTCCCGTCCGGACTCGCCGCGCTGGCGTACCGCGATTACCGCCTGATCTGGACGGGCCAGGTCATCAGCAACGTCGGCTCCTCCATGCAGCAGCTCGGCCTGGGCTGGCTGATCGTGCAGCTTGCCGAGCGCGAGGGCGCGGCGCACCTGGTGCCGGTGTATCTGGGCCTGGTCGGCCTTGCGCGCGGCGTGCCGGTGCTGTTCGCGGGCCTGGCCGCTGGCGTCATCGCGGACCGTGTCGATCGACGCCGGCTGCTGATGGGCGTCCAGATCTACTGGGCGACGGTTTCGGCGGTGCTGGCCTGGCTGACCCTGGCCGGTGTGATCACGATTGGCCTGGTGCTCGCCCTGACGGTGCTGTCGGCAATCGCCCAGGCCTTCGACGGGGCGACGCGTCAAACGGTCTATCCACGTCTTGTCCCGCCGCGAGCGATGGTGAGTGCCATCGGCCTGAACTCGATGGCTTTCAACGTGGCCCAGTTCATTGGTCCGATGATCGGCGGTTTCCTTATCGGTCCGATCGGCGTCGGCGGGCTGGTCACGCTCAATGCGCTGTCGTTTCTGGCGCTGATCTACGCGATCTTCATCTCGAGTCCGCTGCCGAGCCAGAAAGCCAGAGTGCCGGTTGGTCCGCTCCGCTCCTTGCAGCAGAGCTTCGCGTTTGTCGTGCGCGAGCCAGCCGTCGGCTTGCCGATGCTGCTGTCGCTTGCCGGAAACCTGCTCAGCCGCTCGTTTCAGCCGTTGTTTCCGGCGTTTGTCCACGACGCGCTGCACGGCGATGCGCGGGACCTGTCGTTTGTGATGACCGCCGCCGGGATGGGCGCGCTCACCGGCGCGTTTGGGACCGCGTCGCTCGGCAGCATCCGTCGGCGCGGCCTCGTCTTCGCCTGTTCCGGTATGGCGCTTGGCGGCATGCTGGTGCTGTTCGGGCTGCAGCGGAGCCTGCTGCCGGCGATCGTCCTGGCGTACGCGGTGGCCGCCTGCTCGCAGATGTTCATCACCATGGCCAGCGCGCTCTACAACACCCACACCCCCGACGAGCTGCGCGGGCGGGTGATGGGCCTGTCCACGGTCGTGGTCCAGGGCGGCATGTCGATGGGCGCCATGCTGCTCGGCTCGCTCGGCGCGGCGATCGGCATCGGCGCGGCGCTGGCGGTAGGTGGCGGTCTGTTCGCGACGACCACCGGCGCGGCGCTGCTGCGGGCAAGCTCACTGCGCGACGAGCCCAGACGCGGCGAGGCGCCGGCGAGCGCGAGCACGCCAGCCGCGGTCAGATCGCCGGTCGGCTCTCTACGGTAGGCGCCGGGCGGCTCTCTACAGCCCGGCGGCTCTCTACAGTAGGCGGCCGGCGGGATCGAAGCGCATCGGCGTCGGCGCGCCGGTCACCTCGACCTGAGCCGCCGAAGCCTCTTCGAGCAGGCTCTCACTGAACTCGACCTGGGCCGCCGTCAGCGTGTTCTTGATGCGCGCCAGCCGCACGCGCGACGAATGGGGCTCACCGCACATGCGAATGGCGGTGGCGATGGCCGCGCGATCGTTTGGCAGCACGCATGGCAGCCGACTGCGCAGGAGTCCGCTGATGCCGGACGTGTAGCCGTTCATGTACGTCGCCTGCCAATCGATCTTCGACACCAGGTGCTCGGTGGTGAAGTCGGCCAGGCCGATACCGGTGGCGTTGCCGTGGCTTTCCTCCGTCAGGTCGAGCGCCACGACAGCCGCGATGCGCGGGCGGTCCGCTTCGGGCACGCCCGGCACGAACATGCGGCCGAGAATATTGGTGTCCATGCCGGTGCCTGAAATGTTCTTGCCCATCTCGTCGACGATCAGCACGTCCAGGCGGTCGAACGGCAGCGCGCACATCAACGCCTTGGCTGTCTCCTGCAGTCGCTCTTCGGCGGCCGCGCCGATGCCACTTGACTCGACGTGCTCGATGCGCGCGGTTCGATCGTAGGCGTTTTCCAGGATCGCCAGGCCGCCGATGATCTTTTCGGTCTTCTCGACGATGCAGCGCGCGGCGCGTGGCATCAATTCCGCCAGCCCGCGGGTGCCGTAGCTGTGGATCGTCTGCGCGCCGCGTTGTTTGCCAAGCCCGATCGCGCAGATCTTGGCCAGGCCGCTCTCGATGCTGCCCCGGAAATCGGTATGCGGTTTCACCCGGTTGACCAGCAAGATGTGATCGGCTTCGAGCGCGGTCGTGCTCACGTAGATCGGCATGTCGTCCACCGCGCCGATCTGCTGAACATCCATGCTCGAGATGACCGGCATGCCCACGGTTTCGCGCGTGATTCCGTAGCCGACGAGCACGTCGCGCTGGCCTTCGGCGGTAGCGCCGCCGTGGCTGCCCATGGCCGGCAGGATGAACGGGTCGCCGCCGACGTCGCGGATCGCTTCGCCGCAGGCGCGCAGGATGACGGCCATATTGGCGATACCGCGACTGCCGGCGGTGATCGCCACGCGGTCGTTGAGGGTGATCTGATCCAGGATCGGCTCGAGCTCCGCTCGCACTCGGGCGGGAATGTCCTGGACGGGAATCTCGGGAACCTGCTCCGGGCTGTAGATCCTCTGACCGGAGTACAGCGTGGGGAAGTCGAGGCCAACCTCCGCGCCGAGGTCCGGCGGGACAATGACAGCCATATGGCTAAAGAGTAGTCCTCGGTGGAGCCTCAGGCCAGCGCCGCCGCGATCGCGCGCCTGTCGTGGCGTCGTGTACGGCTTACACTGAACGTTCAGGGGTGCAAATGTCTGACTACACCTACGACATGGTGGTCATCGGCTCCGGGCCGGCAGGCCAGCGCGCGGCCATTCAGGCAGCCAAGCTCAACAAGCGCGTGGCCATCATCGAGCGCAAGACGGTCATCGGTGGGGTGTGCATCAACACGGGCACCATTCCGAGCAAGACCCTGCGCGAGGCGGCGCTGTACCTGTCGGGCTATCGCCTGCGCAGCCTGTACGGCGCCTCGTACGCGGTCAAGCAGAACATCACCATGGAGGACCTGATGTTCCGCACCGACCACGTGGTGCGGAACGAGATCGACGTCACCCGTCATCAGCTCATGCGCAACCACGTGGACGTGCTCATCGGCGACGCCTCGTTTCTGGACGCGCACACGGTGCGGCTGACCGACCTCGAGGGTCGCGGCAGTCACGACATCACGGCCGAGATCATCGTGCTCGCGGTGGGTACGGAGGCGACCCGTGACTCGCACATCACCTTCGATCGCGAGCACATCGTCAGCAGCGACGACGTCCTGCACCTGAAGCACCTGCCGCGAACCCTGGCGGTGGTTGGTGCAGGCGTGATCGGGCTCGAATACGCCAGCATCTTCGCGGCGCTGGGCGTGCGCGTGACGCTGATCGACAAGCGCCAGCGGCTGCTGCCATTCGTCGACGCTGAAATCATCGACACGCTGGCCTACCATCTGCGCGAGAACCGCGTCACGCTGCGACTGGGCGAGGAGGTCGCAGGCATGGAGGCGTTGAAGGACGAGCTCGGCGACCGAGTCAAGATCCATCTCGCCAGCGGCAAACAGGTCGTCACCGAAGTGGCGCTGTACAGCGTCGGGCGGACGGGCGCGACCTCCACGCTCAACCTGCCGGCGGCCGGCCTGTCCACCGACGACCGCGGCCGCCTGCAGGTCGACAAGCACTATCAGACGGCCGTGCCGCACATCTATGCCGTGGGCGACGTGATCGGCTTCCCGAGCCTGGCCTCAACGTCGATGGAGCAGGGTCGCCTCGCCGCCTGCCACGCGTTCAACGTGGAAGCGCACAGCGTGCCTGAGCTGTTCCCGTACGGCATCTATTCGATCCCCGAAATCTCGATGGTCGGTCGCAACGAGGAAGAGCTCACCGATCAGGGGATTCCGTACGAGGTCGGCAAAGCGCAGTACCGCGAGATCGCGCGCGGCCAGATCCTGGGCGACAGCAGCGGTCTACTCAAGTTGATTTTCCACCTGGACACGCACGCGCTGCTGGGCGTGCACATCATCGGCGAGGGCGCCAGCGAGCTGGTCCATATTGGTCAGGCGGTGCTGGCCTTCGGCGGGTCGGTCGAGTACTTCATCAATACGGTGTTCAACTATCCGACGCTGGCCGAGTGCTACAAGACCGCCGCGTTCGACGGCGTCAACCGGCTCGGCGTGGGGCCGATCCACGCCGCGTCGCACGTGGCGACAAGCGAAACGCCCGAGCCGGCGCCGCAGCTCCTGGCCCACTGACCCGCGGGCTACCACGCGGTCCAGCCGCCGTCGACCGGCAGGGTGGTGCCCGTGATCAGGTCTGCCCTGGGCGAGGCCAGAAAGACGACCGCGTCGGCGATGGACTGGGGCGTCGCCAGCTGGTGGTTCGGTGTGCGATTCAGGACAAACTGCAGGAACTCCTCGTTCTGAAAGATGGTTTCGGTCAGTGGTGTACGCACGAACGTGGGTGCAACGCTGTTGACCTGGATGCCGTGGTCGGCCCACTCGATGGCCAGGGCGCGCGTGAGGTTGACCACGCCTGCCTTGCTGGCGCAGTACGCGGCGCCGCTGGCCGGGGTACCGACCAGGCCCATGATCGAGGCGATGCACACGACTTTGCCGCCCGTCCCTGGCGAACCATCTGCGCCGCGCCGGCCTGGGCTGAGAAAAACACGCCGCGCAGGTTCACGTCCACGACGGTGTCCCAGTCGGCTTCGGTGACCTCGAGCGACGGTTTGCGGACATTCAGCCCGGCGTTGCACACGACAATGTCGACCGCGCCGAGTCGGTCGACGGTCGTCTGGACCGCGGCGCCGATGGTCGGAGGGTCGCGCACGTCCAGGCTCACGCCAATGGCGCGCGGCAGGCGCGCGGTGAGCACGTCCAGCTCCGCGGCCCGCGCCGGCAGGTCCGCCAGGGCCACCGCCGCGCCCTGCTCGGCGAAGGCGGCGGCGATTGCCTGGCCGAGTCCGCCCGCGCCGCCGGTGATGAACGCGACTTTGCCGCCCAGGAGGTCACTGTCCATAACGCTCCTTTCTACAGCCTGAGTTGCCGATGCGTGGCGTCAGGCTGTGACGGGCTCACGGTCGCGCTCGCCAAGACTGGCCAGCAGCCGCTGGTACTCCTGGACGGTCTCGCGGCTTACATCCTGAGTCGGCGAGGCGGACGGGTCGTCGACCTCGTCGGCCAGCTCGCGCAGGGCCTCGCGCATGCGCCGCTCCTCGCGCACCAGTCCGAGTCGGTCGCCCCGTGCGGCGTGCAGACGGAACAGCGCCCGCCACAGCCGCTCGTCGCCCGGGTCGATGTCGGTCAGCTCTCGGTAGAGCTCCAGCGCCGCTTCGATCTCCTCGCCCGCCGCGTACAGCTCGGCCAGGCGGACCGAAGCCTGCTGGTACAGCCGCCGGAAGTGTTCGCGTAAGGTGACCCCGCTCGGGTCGCGTTCGTCGACCCAGGCATAGCGCCGAGCCTCCGGGCCGGCCAGCAGGTCGCCTTGAAACAGGCTGCGCGCCCGCTCGAGCGGCTCGATGGCGTCGGGTCCGGGCGTCACGCGGGCGCAGCGCACCAGGGACAGGAACTCCTGCGCGTCGCTGTGCACCACCGCTGGATCGAGCTTGAGGACGCCGCGCTCCAGGCAGATGCCGTCGCCGTCTCTGGTCGCGCCGACGTCGGCCGCCAGCAGTCGCCGCAAGCGGTAACGCAGCTGGCGGAAACGATGGCCCGGGTCGTCGGCCGACTCGTCGTCGGGCCACAGCGCCTCGACCGCGTCGCGCGTCGAGACGCCTTCTGGCGGCTGGACCGCCACGAACAGCAGCAGCTCCCACGGCTTCATGTCGCCGCCCGGCGGGCGCGGCCAGACCTGCCGGCCGGCGTAGCGTACGCGGGGACCTCCGAAACAGATCACCTCAATGGGTGGCCCGAGCGGCACGAGCTCGATCGCCGGCTTCGCCGGGAAGAAACCGTCGCATGCCAGGGGCGGAATATCCGCGGCCGAGGGTGGCT
>CBJLVJ010000025.1:0-11387 GCA_966426465.1 uncultured bacterium
GCCCCAGCTCGCGCAGCACAGGTTCGTCGACCATCGCCAGCAGGAAGTGCTCGGTGCTGACGAAGTCGTCCTTGAGTCGCTCGGCTTCCTGCTGCGCCGCTTCGAACACACGTCGAAAGCGCTGCGAGGCGTACACCTGTTGGCCGGGGGTTGTCGCGCGGGCGAAGCCGTTCAGCGCGGTATTCAGGCGCTGGCGTAGCTGGGCGGGCGGAACGCCGAGTTTGTCCAGGATAGCTGGCACGACGCCGTTCTCCTGGTCGACCAGCGCCACCAGAAGGTGTTCGGGCTCGAGCTGGGTGTGCTGGCGGCTCTCGGCCAGGCGCTGCGCTTCGACCACCGCTTCCTGGGCTTTCTCGGTCAGCTTGTTCAGGTTCATATGGTGTGTGCCTCCGCTGGGATACCGACCAGGACATCAGCATGGGGCGCATTCGTGAGCTCCCGGGCAACCTCCTCTTCGAGGCGTGCCGGATCCATCTTGCGCCACGTTTCCATCGCCCTTCGCGCGGCCTCGAGCTGACGCTCGAGCGTCTCTATCTTCTGGTGGACCTCGGCCAGTCGGCGCGTGTCGCCGGCCGTGGCGGCTGCGACCTGCTCGCGGCGGGCGTCCGAAAGCTCGTCCTCCTCGGGAAGACGTGGGTAACCCATGGCCTCGAGCTGGGCTGGCGTGGCGCGCTGGCCAGGATCAGGATCTCGCTCGTTGAAGACGCGGTAGATGCGCTCCGGGACAAGCACCAGATGATGCTCGTCGGCCGGGTGGGGTCGGGCCGAGGCCCGCAGCCAGGCGGCGTAGTCTCGACCGATCCAGGGCACCATTTCGTACTCGAACACTTCGCGCGAAACCGTCACCCAGTTCAAGCGACATACCTCACCGCAGGTCTGTTCCCTGGACCATCACCCCGGCTGGAGCGGCTCGTCGGTACGCAACCGCACACAATCACGGGCGGCGTCACGAGTCGACTGGCAGGGCGAGGATGAAGGTGCTGCCATTCATCGGCCCCCTGCTTTCCGCCCACAGATCGCCGCCGTGGAGGCGGGCAATCTGGCGCGACAGGTACAGTCCGAGTCCGAGACCCGGGCCGCGGCGCTCTGCCTGCTCGTAGGGCGCGAAGATGGCGCCCAGGCGACCCGGATCCAGCCCAGGGCCCGTGTCGTGCACCGCGACCATGGCCCGTTGCACCGCGGGCTGCAGCCCGACCCGCACCTGGATCGGCCCACCGGCTGCGTACTTGACCGCGTTCTCGAGCAGGTTCGTGAGCACCTGGCGAAGACGAGCGCGATCTCCCAGGATCGGAGGCGGAATGCGCCTGGAGGCAAGAACCCGGATACGATGCAGCCGCGTCGTCTGCTGAAGCTCCTGGGCAACGGTCCATGCCAGCTCGGTCAGGTCGACGGGAGTGCGCTCGAGCGGCAGCTCGCTCAACTGCAGGCGGCGGACGTCAAGCATGGCATCCACCCAGTCGGTCATCAGATCGGCCTGTTCCAGGATGTGCGTCGCGATCTCGTGTGAGCCACACGGCACAGCCCGTATCTGAGTCTGAGAAAGCTGCGCGTCGAGCAGCTGCGCGTACGCCTTGATGATCGCGACGGGCGTACGCAGCTCGTGAACCACCAGGCTAACCAGTGGGTCGCTGCGTGCTGGCTCGTCATGCCCAAGGAGCAAGCTCCCAAAGGCATAGGCCAGTGTCCGCCAATCGCGCGGATCGTCGGTACCGACGCGCTGCATGCCGTCCTTGTGTCAACCATGCGGTTCACGGCTTGCGGGCGTCGGTACCCGAGCGTACACGGCAGCGCCGGGCTCGAGTGGCACGGCGGCTGCCGAGTGCGGTAGTGCGATGAGCGCTGAAATCTCGTTGCCCACGAGCAATGGCCGGTTGTCTGGCCCGGCGACTGGGCGCAAAGCTCCGCCAGTCATACTGGTCATCTTCGGCGCGTCGGGCGACCTGACCCAGCGAAAGCTCGTGCCGGCTCTGTTCGACCTGTTCGACGAGCAGCCGAGCCTGCTCCCGAGAGAATTTGCCGTGCTCGGCTTCAGCCGTACGGCACTGTCAGACGATCAGTTCAGAGACTCCTTGCGAGAAGGTGTCCAACGCTTCGCGCGTCACGCGCCCATTTCTGAACGAGCCTGGCGAAACTTCAGCTCGAACCTCCACTATCAGCCGGGCCAGTTCGACCAGCCCGGCAGTTATCGGCAACTGGGCGAGCGTCTGGCCGAGCTCGACCGCGAGCATGGGACGCGGGGCAATCGCATCTTCTACCTGGCCACACCGCCTGAGCTCTTTCCAGTGATCACGGTCCAACTGGGTCAGAGCGGGTTGAACCAGCCGCCGAACGAAGGCGCCTTCGTGCGTATGGTCGTGGAAAAACCCTTCGGGACCGACCTGGCCAGCGCGCGTCAGCTCAATCGCCAGGTGCAGGAGGTCTTCCAGGAGCACCAGGTCTACAGAATTGATCATTACCTGGGGAAGGAAACCGTCCAGAACGTCCTGGCGTTTCGGCTGGGGAACGGCATCTTCGAGCCAATCTGGAATCGAAACTACATCGACCACGTGCAGATCACCGTGGCCGAAACAGAAGGCGTGGGACGCCGCGGCGGCTATTACGACCAGGTCGGCGCGTTTCGCGACATGGTCGTGAACCACATGCTCCAGCTATTGACCATCGTCGCCATGGAGCCGCCCGTGGTGTTCGACGCGGAACCGGTGCGCGACGAGAAAGTCAAGGTCCTCAAAGCGCTGCAGCGGATCCCGCCGGAGCAAGTAGGCGAACGCACCCTTCGAGGCCAGTACACGGCCGGCATCATTGATGGACAGCCGGTCAGCGGCTACCGGGGCGAGGAGAAGGTCGCACCTGACTCGTGGACGGAGACGTTTGTGGTCGCGAGACTGGGCGTCGACAACTGGCGCTGGGCCGGCACTCCGTTTTACCTGCGGCATGGCAAGCGGCTGCCACGGCGCATCACCGAGATCGCAATCCAGTTCAAGCGCGCGCCTCAGACGTTCTTCGCCGGGGCGGAGCAGCTCGAGCCGAACGTCCTGGCGATTCGCATCCAACCCGATGAGGGAATCAGCCTTAGATTCGCCGCAAAAGCTCCAGGCGCCGTCATGCAGCTGCAGGACGTCGACATGAACTTTTTGTATCGCAGCTCGTTTGGCCAGGCAGACCAGCAGGTCGACGCGTACGAGCGTTTGCTTCTGGATGCGATGCTAGGCGACCGCACGCTGTTTACGCGCGCCGATGAGGTTGAACAGGCCTGGATCTGGGCCGACGATATCCTCGAAGGCTTTCGGCGACGCTGCCAGGACATTCAGTGGTATCCAGCCGGTACGTGGGGACCGGCCTGGGCCGACGCGTTCATCGAACGCGACGGACGCCGCTGGCGCAAGTACGACGTCACGCAAGATCGAGGGGTTCGAGCGAGCGCGTCGCGTCAAAGTAGATGAGCGCGTCAAACTGATCTGCCAGCCGAGCGCGGAGGTAGGTCTGGTCGCGGTCATGCTCGCCGAAGACCACCTCCACGTAGCGCTCGACCCGCGGCGCACGCAGCGCCTCGGCCAGGCGATCTGGCAAGCCACGCAGGCACAGATAGAACCGCGGAATCTCGAGCTCGCGACACAGCGCCTCCACGCTTTCGGATGGCGCAGGTTCGAGGACGTGGCGGCGTGCCGGATGCCCCTGACCCGCGGCGGCTATCGTCGTGCCGCCGGACGTGGCGAAACCAATCAGTGCCGCGTGGGCGCCATGACGCTCGCGCGCGAGCTGACCCAGGCTGGGCCCGGTCTGGCTGGTGGCGCGCGCATCGCCAACGGAGAGGCTGTGGTCCCAGACGACGGTTTTCCGCGGACTTTCGAGGTCAGGCGGCGCGATGCGGATTTTGTGCGCTTCGCCTGAAAACTGATCGTTGTACTGCCGCAGCCAGCCGAGAAAATCGAGCATCTCGGCATTTCGCCACACCCAGTGGGGGAACGACGCAAGCTCGCCAAGCGCGCCAATCGCCAGGGCGTCCTCGGTCCGAGCCTGGACGAAGCTATTCAGTCGCTGGACGGCCCGCGCATCCGCAGGCAAGCCCAGCTCCATAAACCCTTTGTCCTCGATCAGGCGCGTCGTCAGCTCAGCCCGCGCGCGAAAGAGTTCGTGTGTTCCGAGGCTCCACACCCCGAGCAAGACCACGCGCGCTTCCCCGATGAGCTCCAGCAGCGAGTCGTAATCACCCGCTTCACCATCGGTGAGTGGCTCGACGGTCAGGCGCAGCTCGTCGACCAGCGCCAGGGCTGACACGTCCTCGCGCGGATCGGAGGGTGTTGCTCCAGGCGCCACGGCGCACTCCTCCGCACTATCCGGGCCGGCCAGTACGGTGAAGTACCGACCTGTTCCTGGCTTCGTGCTTATGGTCAGGTGGTCAGGCAGGTGACTCGCCCGACCCGTGGAGGATCATCGGCATGAACCAGCGCGTAGTGGAATCGCCGCCAGTTGAGCAACACGACGCCTGCGATTGGCGACAGCTCGCGCTCGGCATGGCGGCGCTCGTGGCGAATACGCCCGAGCATCGCGAGGACATGTTGAGCGAGTTAGCCCACCACTTGCGACCATCCATGGCGGCCCTTCGCACCAGCGCTGCACGCCTGGAAGCGGCAGCCGCCGAACACGCCGGGCCGGGCACCGCTCGTGATCTGACGGCCTGTATTGTCGAGCAGACGGACCTGATGGCGCGCTGGGTGGCAGCCATGCTCGACGTCCAGCGCATACGGCTCGGCAAGGTCCGCCTGGACATGCGTGAGGTGGACCTCACCGACATGGCACAGCGCTGCGTGGTGGAGTTTCACGCGGCACACCAGGACATCGACGTTCGCCTCAACGTGGACGGGTCACCCGTCGTCAAGGGTGATGCGGTCCGCCTGTGTCAGGTGATCGACGCCGTGTTGAGCGAGATGGCGAGGTTCACGTGTTGCCGAGAAGTCACGCTCCGCGTCGGCCCCGGCACGTGGCCGGTGGACAATCGGGAAACGGCACTCGACCTGGAGCTATTTGTCGCACGCGAGATCGTCCGCCTGCATGGTGGCGAGCTATGGTCGGAAACCGGCGTAAACGGGCAGGCGAGCGCGTCGATGATGGTCCTGCCGGCCGGCGTCCCGTCACGTCCACACGTGCTTGTTGCGAGCAGCGCGCGCTCGTTCGTAGATTAGCGTCGCGCTGGCTTGTACGCAAACGTACCGAGCCGCGCGTGAGTCCTGCATAGACTGATTGCGCAACACAGCCAATCAACAGTCCGCCACATCGCATATGTGCGGACTCTCACCATATAAAGGCCCAATGGCGAGAGTGGTTCGCTCACGGTTCCGGAGACCCCATGTCCGCGATCACGAGCCCGCGCACGCCGGAGCAGAACTGCTTGCTTGCGGCATTGCCATCCTTCGAATATGACCGGCTTGCCCCACGCCTCGAAGACGTGGCGCTGCATGCCGGGCAAGTCCTTGCGCTGCCTGACGAGACGATCTCGCGCGTCTACTTTCTGCGCGGGGCGGTGGTTTCTCTGCTGGTGCCGATGGAAGACGGGTCCGCTATCGAAGGTGCGACCCTCGGTCGAGACAGCATGGTCGGCCTCGACGCGCTGCTCGGCGATGGCACCTCGCGCGTAGAGGTGGTGGTCGGTGTCCCCGGCCGGGCCGCCTGTCTGGACGTGCGTGCGTTGCGCGAGGCGCTCACGGGCAGTCTGTGGCTCCAACGTTTGATGCAGCAATTCACGCTAGCCCTCTTGCAGCAGATCGCGCGCACGGCCGGCTGCAACCGCAGGCATTCGGTGCGCAAGCGTGTTGCGCGCGTGTTGCTCATGAGCCACGATGGCGTTGGCCGTCAGACTTTTCACGTCACGCACGAGTCACTCGCGCTGATGCTCGGCGTCCGCCGCGCGTCCGTTACGCAGGCCGCCACGTCGCTGCATGCCGCTGGCCTGATCTCGTACCGGCGCGGCTCCATGACCATCCTCGATCTAGACCGACTGAGAGCAGCCGCGTGTCTGGATTACCGTCTCAGTTGCGCGGCATACGAGCGCCTGCGCCATAACGTCTGGTATTGAGCCCTCGTCCCACGGCCGGCGCCCATGCCTTTCGTAACACTCAATCGTGCGGCACTGGTGACCCCCTCACCTGAGCGCAACAGGCTCCTGGCCGCCCTGCCCAGCCAGGACTACGCCCACGTTCTGGCGCGCTTGCAACCCGTCCATCTCAGAACGAGGCAGCAGTTGGCGTACCCCGAAATGCCAGTTGAACGGGTGTATTTTCCGCGCAGCGCGGTCGCCTCCATGCTCGTTTTGATGGAAGACGGAAAACTTGTGGAGAGCGCAGTCATCGGCCTTGAAGGCATCGTTGGGCTCGAGGTTTTTCTCGGTGATGGATTGGCACGGGATGTCATCCTGGTGCAGATTAGCGGTGACGCGGTATGGATGTCGGCGGCCTCGTTTCGCGCCGCGGTTGGTGGAAGTGTGCCGCTCCAGCTGCTGCTGCAACGCTACTCGTTGGCGCTGATGAACCAGATCGTCCGCACGGCCGGGTGTAATCGAATTCACTCGGTAAATCAGCGATGCGCGCGCTGGCTGCTGATGAGCCGAGACCGAGTCGGGCGGGACGATTTCTCGCTCACACATGAGTTTCTGGCCCGAATGCTGGGCGTCCGGCGCGCGTCGGTCAGCGAAGCGGCGGAGGGTCTTCAACGGGCCGGACTCATTCGCTACCGACAGGGCCGCATGCAGATTCTCGATGGTCCTGGCCTGGAAGCCGCGGCATGTGAAGACTACCGCCTCAGCAAGGCGGCGTACGACCAGCTGTACTGACCGCTTCGCTCCGTGAGCATGCATCCTTTAGATCGCCGCCTCACGGGTACAGTCGATCGTAGGCATCGCGGCAGAGTTGGTAATCTTCGCAAGCGGCCTGCTCCAGTTGGTCGCGCTGGAGGATCCGGATATGCCCGCGCTGGTAGTGGATCATGCCGTGTTTCTGCAGACTGCCCAGCGCTTCGGTCACGGAAGCCCGACGGACGCCGAGCAGGCGCGCCAGACAATCGTGTGTGATTGGCAATGTGTCGTGACCGATGCGATCGCCGCTCATCAATAACCACCGAGCGCACCGCTCGGAGATGGAGTGCAGGTTGTTACAGGCGGCGGTGCGGGAGAGCTGATTGATCAGCGCAAGCGTGTACCCCTGGACGGTAGCCTGGACCTGGCAGTCCCGTCGCGCGGCTTCGGCAAATACCGCTGGCTTTAGCCTGGCCGCCGTGCCGGGGACCTCGACTACGATCTCTGCTCGCGGTACGCCGTCACCGAGGAACACCTCGACACCGACCATCCCCTCGTTACCAATGGTGGCGCACTCAGTGGTTATGCCATCGTCCATGACCGCAAGCATCGCCACGACGGCATCGCGTGGGAAGTAGACGTACCGCATCGGTTCATCGACAACACCCAGCACCTGTCCGGCTCGCAGATGAACAGAGTCGAGGTCGCGTGCGAGCGGCTCATGCCGATCGATCGTCAGCGAGCGCAATACCCGGTTGCGTTCGTGCGCGCCGCCAGGCGTGTCGGCCGCGCTGCCGCCCCAAGGACTCGCGGCGGGACCGGCAGCCGCGACGAGGTCGTCAGAAGTTTCAGCGTGACTGCTGGTGGCGACGGTCATAGCTCCGCCTTTCAGGCCGAACTTCCCGCCGGTTGCCTGCCGAGTCGCTCATCAGTTCATTGTGGCCTCTAGCCGGGCGCAGGCCGCAATCCCCAGGCAGCTAGATGTTCAGCGGGTCGGCCTAGCCAAATGGACAGGTCAGCTATGAGTACGGAGCATCAGCCGGTCCGTGCGAGCCCGAGGTGCAGGACCTGCGCAACGAGCTGTGTGCGGCTGTGGACGTCCAGCTTCAGAAACAGGTTTCTGAGATGGTATCTCACAGCATATTCGCTGACCACCAGACGTCTGGCGATGTCCCGGGTGGACGCGCCGGCCACCAACAAGCGCAGCACATCCTGCTCGCGCGGGGTCAGTGGTGTCAGCGGCATGCCATGCAGCGGAGCCTGCACCACGTCGACTGCTGATGGGACTGCAGCTTCGACCGCACTGGTCGAACGCTCGGGCTGGTGCTCGAGACGGTCCGCCGTGGAGCGGGTCCTGGGCGGCAGGGTTTTGAGCTGCTTTGACAAAAGTCGACGATAGCGCGCTTCGGCTGCCTGGGCTTCGCGATACAGGCGGCCATTGTCAACCCCAGCGGCAACCCGGCGGCCGACCTGCTCCGCCAGAGCGACGTCAGCGGGCTGGTAGCGCTGCGCAAGGACAGATGCACAGGTCATGGTCCCGAGCGGCCGACCGCGGGCAACAAGCGGGATGACCAGTGCCGACTTGATGTCGTAGGCGCGCCCCGTGGTCGGATCGGTGCCTCCCACCCACCTGTGCAGCAGGTCCGGAACGGTGTGGTAGACCTGTGGCCGGCCGCTCCGCAGCACACTGGCAATCGCGTGAGCAGAGTTCAGCGTTACCGGGTGTTGCGCGCGAGACTGTCTGATCTCGTCCTCCGCGGAGGGTTCCACACTGGCAAGCGCCACCGGGCGTAGCTCACCGTCGGGCTCGACGATGTCGACGAGGCACACGTCGCCCAGGACGGGCACCATCAGGTGCGCCACGCTCTGCAGCGACCCCTCGTAGTCAAGCGACGCCGTCAAGGCGGTCGCTACCTCGCCGAGCAGCGCGAGACGGCGCTGAGCCGCGTCGGCGCGCGCCAGAGCTCGCTGGGCTTCCTCATGCAGCAGCGCGTGCTCGAGCGGCGAGGCGACGCGGTCACCCACGAGCCGCACCAGCCGCGCATCGTGCTCCGCGAACCGGTCCGCCTGGCGCGAGCCGGCCAGCAAGATCCCGATCAGCCGTCCACGACTCACCAGGGGCGCGCCAAGCAAGGATGGAAAACTCTCGCGGAACGGTGCGCAGGCAACCTCCAGACTGGACAGCTCAGCACCACTCACGTACTCGCCGCTGCTCACCCGCTGCGCCAGCTCGGTCGGCAGTGGAATTCGCGCGGATTCAAGCTCCCGGGGCAGACCCAGGCTGACACACTCGGCCAGGTACTGGCCGCCGTCGATCACGAGCACCACACTGAGCGCATCCGCGGCGAGCCTGTCGTGCAGGCGCTCGAGGAGGTCGTGCAACAACTCGTCGACCGCCGTGTGCGTCAGCGCCGCGTCCGTGAAGTCTTGCAGGTCCCGTAATTCGTCAATCGTCTGGGTAGCTGCCATCCGATCAGCCTGTTCCCCCACACACGTGAGGTACGCAGCGAGTCGACTGCCCACAAGCGACAGCAGGGTCAGGTCCCTTTCGGTGTAGTTGTCCGCGGCGGTGTGTCCGACAAACAGCAGGCCAATCACCTGGTCCAGGCCGACCAGTGGGACTGCCAGTCGTGAGCTCCAGCCGAGCGGTCCCGGCGGCGTCCCCATCGCGCTCAGTCGAGTGCCGAGAGTGCCGTCGGACACCCGCGTGAGCAGTTGCGCGAGCGCGTCGGTCAGCGCAGCCATCCGCGGCTGAGTCAGCTCGGGTAGCGCGATAAGTCGATCGGCCGCCCCCGGGCGGACCTCCAGCAGCCCACATTGATCGTAGGCAACGATCTCCCGCAACAGGCCAAGCACATGGCGGATGCGCTCTATCGCGCGATCCGAGGATTCGAGCGTACTGGCGATGTCGTGCAGCGTGCGAACTACAGCTGGCACCGTCCGCCTGACTCGCTCTCTGTCGCAATACTACGTTATGTCGCCCGACGCGGCTACAATCGCCTCACCGGTTACGGCGTTGTCTGACGCGGGCCCTCCCGACAACACGCCTCGCCCGGCGCGGAAGGGCGAGCCGAGTCGCACACCCGCGGAGTCGACGAGCAGTTGGTGCAGTGCCGTGTCGTGCTTGATGCCGCGCGCCTTGAGCACGTAGATCGCGCGGTCCAGCCGCTCGTCCACTTCGACGTACCGTAAGCCAATGACGTTGTCGCTCAAGGACGAGACGCCGTGGCCGGCCAACTGCGTCGATCCGAGCAGCTCGGGTACCTCGAGCGTCATCAACAGTGTGACCCCCAGCGCGCTGTAGTGCTTGCACAGAGCGAAGACCAGCTCCTTGTAGCGCCGCTCAGACGGAATGCTGACCGACAAGCTGCTGAGACTGTCGAGCACGGCTCGGCGCGCGCCAAGCGTACGCACCTGGTCGATGGCCTGGTCGAGAAACTGATCGGTTGACAACTCTACGGGCGGGGTGTAGCCGATCGAGAGTAATCCCTCGGCTTCCAGTCTGGCCAGGTCCCATCCGAAATGGCTCGCAACCCATCGAATCTGCTGCGGCGTCTCCTCGAGAGTGAGCAAGATACCGGCTTCGCCTCGTGCCGCGCCCGCCAACAGAAAGCTCAGACCAAGCAGTGTCTTACCTGTCCCGGTTCCACCCTCGATCAGCGTTGAGCTCGAGCGGGGCAGCCCTCCGCCGAGCGCATCGTCGAGACCGTCGACGCCCGTCGATGCCCGCTCGTCGCCCCGAAACGGAGCGCCCGAGCCGTCAGGGGCGCGCACGCGGGGGTAGAAGCGCAAGCCATCCGGGGCAATTTCGAAGAAGTGTCGCCCGGTCACGTACGGCTGGCCACGCATCTTGAGCACCTCGGTCATACGAACGGCGATCAGCCCCTGCGGCTCGTTGACCAGGCGGATGATGCCGTCTGCAATGGCGAACTCGGGCTGGGTGGCGACTTCAGGCTGACTGTACTCACCGACCAGCAGTGTGGTCGCTCCCCAACCGGACATCTGGACCGCCAGGTCGTAGACCAGGACGCGATCGGCCGCGGCCAGGCTAAGCAGGTCGTGCACGGCTTTGAAGCTGTCGATCACGACCAGGTCTGGCTGATCGTGCTCCACTCGTGCTACCACCTCGGCCAGCGCCGCCTCGGCGCCGGTGCGCAGCGCCGAGCCCAGATCGGCGAAGACGACCTGGCGGTCGAGCAAGCTCTGATCGAAGAAAGCAAACGTCTGAAGGTAATGAATGAGCTTGATCGCCGGCTCCGAGAGCGTGGTGAAGTACAGGCCCCTGTAGCCCTGTTGGGCAAGGTGGAAAAGAACCTGCAAAGCGAACACCGTCTTGCCCGTGCCCGGCTCGCCGGCGATGACGTTGACCGAGCGCGTCGGTAGCCCTCCGCCCAGGATCTGATCCAGGGCTGCACTGCCAGTGCTCAGGTGGCGTTGGGGTGCTCGTGCGCGTTGAGCCATGCTGTGGTCTCCTCGATTGTGAGCACACCTGCGTCGCGCAAGGGCTCCAGCTGTGCCAGGCGGGTGACGACCACGGAGCCGGTCAGGTCGACCAGGATCGGCCCGAGCTCGCGTAACAGGGCTCGGAGCGCCATGACAGCGT
>CBJLVJ010000026.1:0-11374 GCA_966426465.1 uncultured bacterium
CGCGGGAGTAGCGGCGCTCGGTCTGGCCGAGCAGCATCACCGTGAACAGCGCGACCAGACACAGCAGGCCGGTCAGGATGATCAGACCGTTCACGCCCAGGCGGTCGGCGAAGGGCGCGGCCAGCGCGCCGCCGAGCAGCTGGCCGACGGACAGCAGCACGGAATAGACGCCCATCACCGAGCCGCGGTCTTCGGCGCGCTCCTCGGCGATCTCGGCCAGGTAGGCCAGTGCGGCGGGAGTGAAGCCACTTTCGACGAACACGCCGACCATCACCATGACCACCAGCAGTGGGATCAACGCGTACGTGGCCTCGAACTCGACGTGGTTGAGCGCCCACAGCGCGACGCTGCTGAAGCCCAGCCCGGCGACCCCCGTCAAGAGCGTGGCCTGGCGGCCGATCAGCGGCATGACGAAGCCCCACGTGATTGCGCCAACGGTGAACAGCACGCCGAACACGAGATACGCCATGCCGATCTCGCCCGGGCTGAAGCCGCGCATCAAGAACTGGTGGCGGTTGGGCGCGCCTGCCGCCAGAAACGGCCCGACACTGAACCAGGCGCCTAGCACCGCGTTGGCCGCCAGCCAGGCGGGCGCGAAGCGCATGATGCGTCGGTTCATCATGCGGGCGAACGGGTTGCCATGGCTGGTCTTGACGCGGGGTACCCAGGCGCGATCGCGGACCAGGATGAACGGCACCAGGGCCAGCGCGTAGACAATGGCCACGATGGTGAAGGCAAGTCCGCCAAACTGGTCGTGCAGCTTGCCCCCGACGGCGGCACCCAGCGCCAGACCGACCACCGTCGCGGCCTCGTAGAAGCCCATCACTCGGCCGCGCAGCTTCTCGGACGTGGCCGTCTGGGCCGACAGAAAGCCGAGCGTGGCCGGTGCGGCGGTGGCGGTGGACAGGCCCTGAAGGATGCGCACGAGCACCAGCACCGGAATCAGCATCGTCAGACCCAGCAGCTGCGCGGCGACGGCGCCGAACAGGCAGCCCAGGATCATGAACGGCTTGCGCCCGATGCGGTCGGACCACGCGCCGAAGATAGGCGCGCCGAGCAATTCCGACGCGTAGAAGGTGACCGCGACCAGCGAAGCCAGCCCGGCCGTGACGTCGGCTTCGCTGCGGCTCTTGATGCCCAGCGAGACCAGCACCAGCAGCCCGGCGGCGTACGACGCACAGCGCAAGACGAACGTGCCGCCGAGCGCCAGGCCCAGGCTCTTGACGTCTGGCTCGGGCGGACGATTCAGGATGACCGACTCGAGCGGCGGCTCGCGCAGCACGACCTCGACGGTGGGGTCGGGATCCTCGCGAGTCGGGGCATCGTCGTCCGACGTGAGCCCATCACCAGGCACAGGCTCCGACCCGTCTGACGTGAGCCCCCCACCATGCACAGGCTCGGACGCCTCTGAAGTGAGCCCACCACCAGGCACAGGCTCGGACGGGCGGGCAGCGCCGGACATGGAGTCATCCCCTGCGGGCGGGGTCGCGTGCGGGTGTCGCGAGTCAATCACGGCTGGATGAAGTGGGCATCCTGCGGGAACAGCCACCGCCGCCCTGAAGGCGGCGGCCCGAGAATGCTAGGGCTCGCACGATCCGTTCTGCAAGTCGTGCGCCCATGCACAAAGTATCGGCCGCTCGAGCCGTACCCTGATAGCGTGCGAGCGCTGGTAATCGGCTTCCTGGCGACCTTCGTCCTTGCTCAGCCGGCCCTGGCTGAGCCGCAATCGAGCACCATCGGCACCTCGCAAGCAGGCGCGCCGCTGGTGGTGTATTCGCTGGGTGACGGACCCAAACGGGTGCTGATCCTGGGTGGCCAGCACGGTGGACCCGAGGCGAACACGGTGGAGCTGGTGGGTGGGCTGCTCGACTACTTCGAGGCCAATCCACAGGAGGTGCCGCCCGGGATCGAGCTGGACGTGCTCCCGGTGGCCAACCCGGATGGCCTGGCCAGCGGCAGCCGTCAGCTCCTGAGCGGCGTCGATCCGAACCGCAACTGGGGCGGCAACGACTGGCGGGCCGACGCGTTCGACTCGAACGCCGTGTTCCGCGCTGGCCTCGGCGGACCTGAGCCGTTCTCCGAGCAAGAAACCCGCGCCCTGGCCGACTGGGTCCTGGCCACTCGGCCCGCGTTCATCGTCAACTATCACAGCGCGGGCGGGTTCATGTTCGGCGCGCACGACGGTCCGGCTGGCGACCTGGCCACCGCCTATGCCGAGGCGAGCGGCTACGCGTGGCCAGCGCCAGGTGTCGGCGGGCAGCGAAGTCCGCTCCCGTACGCCGCGAGCGGCAGCATGAACGTCTGGCTGCGCGAGGTGGGGGTGCCTGCGATCCTGGTTGAGCTGACAACGCCACGCGGCACAGAGATCGAGCGCAACCTGGCGGGCCTCAAGGCGGTCCTGCAGGTGCTTCAGTCCTGAGGCACTCGCCCACAACGCGCGCGAGCGTCACGCGCGTCGGACGTCTTCGAGGACCTCGTGCCACCAGTTCTCGGCCGGGCCCTGTTCCAGACCTTCGAGGCGCTGGCGCGTCTCGGCGAAGGCGGGGTCCTGGTGCCACGCCTCCCAGTCGGCGCGGGTCTGCCAGGTGCCGACGATCACGCGCCGATTCAGGCGATCGAGCGGCATGAGCAATTGACCGCCGACCCAGCCGGGCTTGTCAGCGGCGGCTGCCAGACGATCGCGCATGGCCGCGTCCCACTCGGGCTCTGAGCCTTCCCGCAAGGTCACGTGCGTGACGATGGTCATCATACGGATAGGATGACACGCTCGGAGCGCGTGTGGACGACGACGCCAGGCGAGTACCGGCCCCGCCGAAACAGACTCTCGACGATCGAACGCGACGATTTCTTTCGAAGCAGCGCCTTGGCCATCTGGCCACCGCGGACGCGAGCGGCAAGCCGCACGTGGTGCCGGTCTGCTTCGCCCTGCTCGAAAGCACCGTCTACATCGCCATCGACGAAAAGCCCAAACGGGGCGATCCGCTCAGGCTGCATCGGCTGCGCAATATTGCCGAGAACCCACGCGTGGCCGTGGTGGTCGACGTGTACGACGACGCCGACTGGTCGCGTCTCGGCTTCGTGCTGCTGAGCGCCTCGGCCCGCATTGTCAACCAGGGCGACGAGCATGTGCAGGCGATCAGCGCTCTTCGAGACAGGTACCCGCAGTACCGCCAGATGACCCTCGAGGGGCGGCCAGTCATCGCCGCCGACGTCGAGTCCAGCACCGCCTGGGGGCGGCTGACGGACTGAGCGGCACGCGCCATGCGCTTCTGGAACCCGATGGCGACCACGCGCGACCACGGCGAAGCTCAGCAGGACCTGGCGGTCGAATCAGCGCCGGGCAAAGACCCGGCGCAGTGGATCGCCGGGCTGGTCAGACACGGCGACGAGCGGCTCGCGCGACTCGGGGGCGCGGCGGTGGCCGGCGTCGTCGTGGCGTTCGTGGCCCTGTACGCGTTCGCGGTGCTGGCCGACCAGGTCCTGGAGCAGCAAACGGCGGCGCTAGACAACAGCACGCTCGAATTGATGCGGCGATTCGCCTCCCCTCAGCTCACCCGCGCGGCGGAGATCATCTCGCTGTTCGGATCCGAGCTGGTATGGGTGGTCGCACTGATCCTGCTCGGCGTGTTCGCGTGGCAGCGCCGCTGGGGCGCCGCGCTCATGCTGACGCTCGTCGCGGGCGGTGCGCAGCTGCTGAACGACGTGTTGAAGGAGGTGTTCCACCGTGCGCGGCCCGAATCGGTCCAGGCCATCATCAACGCGCAGCAGTTCTCGTTTCCGTCCGGGCACGCCATGGTGTCGGCCGCTTTCTACCTGTACCTGGCTTATCTGACCTGGCGGCTGGTCCGCGACTGGTGGCGGGCGGTGCTCATTCTTGGGCTGGTGGTACTGGTGCTGCTGATCGGGCTTTCCCGCATCTATCTCGAGGCGCACTACCTGAGCGACGTGATCGCCGGCTACCTGGTGGGCGTGCTGTGGACCGACGCGCTCATCCTCGGCAGCCACGGCCTGAAGAGGCGTACCCAGCGTCGACTGCGCCAGCGTACCCTGGCCGGGTGAAGCCGCTTGTCCTGATCATTCGCGACGGGTGGGGCGTCTGCGACGAGGACCCCGAATCGGCCCGACGCCACGGCAACGCGGTCCTGCTGGCGCAGCTACCCGTCCTCGATCATCTGCTCGCGACGTACCCCCATTCGCTGCTGCAGGCGGCCGGCGAGGCTGTCGGTCTGCCGCCGGGCCAGATGGGTAACAGCGAAGTCGGCCACCAGAATCTTGGCGCCGGTCGGGTCACGTACCAGGACCTGATGCGCATCTCGGTGGCCATTCGCGACGGGAGCTTTTTCCGCAATGCGGTCCTGATCGAGGCAATGCAGCAGGCACGGCAGAGCGGGCGACGAGTGCACCTGATGGGGCTCCTGTCAGACGGCGGGGTGCACAGCCACATTTCGCACGTGAGCGCACTGCTGGAGCTGGCGAAACGGCAGGGCCTGGCGCCCGATCAGGTGGTGGTGCATCCGATCATGGACGGGCGGGACACGCCGCCGCGCAGCGGCGCCAGCTATCTGCAGCAGCTCGAAGACGAGATTGCGCGCATCGGCATCGGTCGGATCGGGACGGCGATCGGCCGCTACTACGCCATGGACCGCGACAACCGATGGGAGCGAACCAATCGCGCGTACGAAGCCTACGTGCTCGGCAAAGGTCACCAGGCGAGCAACGCTGCCGAGGCAATCCAGGCGAGTTACGCAGCCGACAAGGGCGACGAGTTCGTCGAGCCGACAGTTATTGTTGACGCCGACGGCCAACCCGTCGGGCAGATCCGCGACGGCGACGCAGTGATCTTCTTCAACTTCCGGCCCGATCGTGCGCGGCAGATCACACGGGCGTTTATCCATGCCGCGCCAGAGGGGGCCGCTCAGCCGCCCGTGGACGTGCGCTACGTGTGCATGACCCGGTACGACGCCACGTTTCGCGTTCCGGTCGCGTTTCCTCCGGAAATGATCACCAACCCGCTGGGCGAGGTGGTCGCGCGGGCCGGGATGCGACAACTGCGCATCGCGGAGACCGAGAAGTACGCACACGTCACGTATTTCTTCAATGGCGGACGCGAAGTTGCCTTCGAGCATGAGGAGCGGGCGTTGATTCCATCACCCAAAGTGGCGACCTACGACCTGCAGCCGGCGATGAGCGCCGAAGGCATCACCGATGAGCTGCTGCGGCGGTTGTCCGGCAACGAGTCGCCCTACGAGCTGGTCGTGCTCAACTTCGCCAACCCGGACATGGTGGGGCACACCGGGGTGCTGTCGGCCACCATCACCGCGCTTCAGGTGGTGGACGGCTGCGTCGGACGGATCGTGGAGCGCGTGCGGGAGCTGGGTGGCATCACCTTGATCACGGGCGACCACGGCAACGCGGAGCAGATGATCGACGACGATGGCGGACCGCTGACGGCGCACACCACCAATCCGGTGCACCTGATCCTGGTGGATGACACGCGACGTGGAGCGCAGCTGGAGGACGGCATCTTCGCCGACGTGGCGCCAACCATACTGCACCTGCTCGGGCTCCAGCCGCCGCCGGAGATGACTGGCCACAAGCTCGTTTCTGGCTAACGCGGCGTCCGGTTAGAAGCGAGCGCGCCCGTGCGATGGGCGGAGCGGGGTGGGCGAGCCAACCACTGGTTGCGGCTGGGCGTGCTCCAGGTCCAGTCCGCGCAGGAAGCCGTCAGCGCTGGCAATCATCTGCTCTGACATCGCGTGCCGTTCGCCCGGGAACGCCACCAGCACCGAACGGGCGCCAAGCTGATGCAGAGCGGCCTGGAAGGCGCTCGCACGCTGAACACGGGTGGCCCCGAGAAAGCGATCCCACTGACGCGGCAGGTCGGCGGGATTGTTGTCCTCCGACCCGACGCCCAGCCAGAACTCCGTGTCCTCGATCAGGTCGACACGACGGAAGGCGTGGCCCGAGATGGTGGCCAGGTCCGCCAGGCCGAACGGAAAACGAATCTGCGTCCCTTCTGGGCTGGTTTCGAAGGGCAGCGTGTAGGTGCCGGCCGCCAACGCCGCCACACCAAGGACTTGCTCCGGCTGGAAGAAGGCGAAACGATGGGCGAGCTGCGCGCCGCGGGAATGGCCGAGGAGCAGGACGCGGGGTTTGACTGGCAGACCGACGTACTCAGCCAGGTGCGCCAGGTAGTCGCCCAGCCAGCGGATCAGGCGCGGATCTTCGCGGGCGACCTGTCCTGGATCGGTCCAGTCGCCATAGAGAATCGTCGGGGCGACGACCAGCCAGTGGTTTCGCTCCGCATCCGCCAGCAGACCCGCGGCGAACAGCGAGCCGTTGCCGCCCATGCCGTGGAGCGCCACGAGCACCTGGAGGGGGCCGTCCGGCGGCAGGTCGCGCGGGACGTGCACGAACACGTCGGGGATCGCGGCGGGCAGCTCGGCGGCACGAGCCACAGGCGCGAGGGCCGTGCGCGCAGGCATCGTCCACAGGACGAGCGCCAGAGCCAGTGCGGTGGCCAGTGCGCAGCGCGACATTGCGGGTTTACTTGCGCGAGCAAGCGTATCAGACAGCCCAGACAGGCGGCGTCAGGGCTCGGTTGCGAGCCCGTGGCGCACGGCGTACAGGGCGGCCTGGGTGCGATCTTGAAGGCCCAGCTTGCCGAGAATGTTCGACACGTGACCTTTGACCGTTCGCTCGCTGACTACCAGCGACCGAGCGATCTCTTTGTTGCTGCGACCCTCGGCGAGCAGGCGCAGGACTTCCCGCTCGCGGTCGGTCAGCTGGGCGCCAGCTTCAGCCTTGCGCGGCGTGGTGACCTGCTGCATCAGGCGCCGGGCGACTTCCGGGTGGAGCTGAGCCTGTCCGGCACGGGCGCCGCGGATCGCGCGCGCCAGGTCGGTCGCCGCCACGTCCTTCAGCAGGTAGCTCGTCGCGCCAGCCTTGATCGCTGGCACGACCCGCTCGTCGTCGAGAAACGACGTCAGCACGATGACGTGGGTATCCGGGCGCTGCTCCTTGATGCGCGAGGTGGCGTCCACGCCGTCCATGTTCGGCATGACCAGGTCCATCAGCACGACGTCTGGGTGCAGCTCCTGGGCGCGGCGCACGCCTTCCAGACCATCGCGTGCTTCGCCCACCACCTCGATATCCGGCTCGAGCTCCAGATACGCACGTAAGCCCTCGCGGACGACGCCATGGTCGTCGACGATGAGCACCCGAATCGGTCCGGGCGCGGCGCTATTCGGCATGCCGATCCACCGAACACCTATTCAACATGAGGCTCATCCAGCGGCAGCTCGGCGCTGACGCGCGTGCCTCGACCAGGTGCGCTGTCGACCAGCAAATGGCCGCCAACCGCCTCGGCGCGTTCGCGCATACCGGCCATGCCCAGCGTGGTCTTCGGTCGCGGCGCGGACGGATCGAAGCCCACTCCGTCATCGGTGGTGCATACCCGCAGACAGTCCGCGTCGAAGTGGAGCTGCACCTCGGCTTGCGTTGCGCTGGCGTGCTTGACCACGTTGTTGAGGCTCTCCTGGACGATGCGGAAGGCAGCGTCCTCCACTCGCGCCGGCAGCCGCCGCACGGTGCCGCTCACGTGCAGGTCAACCGGCCGCCGGTCGCGACTGTGCACCGCCGACAGGTGCTTCTTCAACGCCGACAGCAACCCTTCTTCCTGCAGGGTCAGCGGGCGCAGCTGGAAGATGAGCGCGCGCATCTCGGCCAGCGCGCCCTGGGCCAGCTCATTCGCACGCTCGAGACGCTCGCGCGCCTTGGCCGGGTCGCGATCGAGCAGATTCAGGGCGGCCTCGGACAGCAGCGAGACACTGAACAGGCTCTGGGTGACCGAGTCATGCAGATCACGTGCAAGGCGGTTGCGCTCTTCGATCACGGCATACTCGCGGGTCTGCTCGTACAGTCGCGCGTTCTCGATTGCCGCGGCGGCCTGGTTGGCGAAGAACGTGGCGAGCTCGGCGTCGCGATCGCTAAATCCTCCCTCACCTTCCTTGTTGTAGACACTCAGCACCCCGACCGTCCGCTGCCGCGTCTTCATCGGCACCGACAGGATCGTGCGCGTGTTGCCGAGCGTCAGGCTGTACTTGTATCCGCGCGGATCGTTCTGGGCATCCTCGCTGCGCTGGGGCTGGTTCGTGCGGAGCGCCTCGGCAGCGAATGAACCATCGGTGGGAATGCGCGCGCCGCGCAGAACGCTCGCCGAGGGACCGACCACCGTCCGCATCTCCAGGAAACGGGGATCCTCTTCCAGCAGCGCGAGTCCAACTCCACCTGCGTCGGTCAGTCGCTGGAGCTGCTGGCAGATCGATTGCAGCACGCGATCGAAGTCGTGCTCCTCGAGCAGCAGCGTGCCGAGCCGCTGCAGGCCGACCATTTCCTCGAGCCGCGAATGGAGCTCGGCGTACAGACGCGCGTTGTCCAGGCTGACGGCGGCCTGATTGGCGAAGGTGGAGAGCACATCCACCTGGCGCAGTTGAAAGGCATCCGCATGGCGCGTGTACGCCGACAGCGTGCCCAGCGTTCGACCCCGCGCACGGAGCGGCAGCACCAGCACGCTCTGCGCCTGAGTGCGGGCGACCACTCCGTTGTGTGTGCCATCGTCAAACGGCGCGCGCTTGATTTGTGGACGGCCGGTCGAGACCGCCGAACCGGCGGTCGATCCGGCGAGCGCCACGCGCATCGACGCGAGCTCCACCGCGTGCTCGCCGACCGCCACCTGGACCTCCAGCTCGCGACCACCCGGCCGCAGCAGCTCGATCGAAACCGTCGCGGCACCCGAAAGCGACAGAGCCTGCTGGGCCACCACGCGGAGCGCGCGCTCGGGCTGCAGCTCCTCGGCCAGGGCGGTGCTGGCCGCCTGGAGGCCGGTGACTTCGGCGAGTCGATCGCGCACTTCGCCGTACAGGCGCGCATTTTCGAGCGCGATGGCGACGTGGTTCGCCAGCAGCTCCATCACCTCGCGATCCTGCACCTTGAACACGCGCGTGGGGTCTTCGGCGAGCACGCCGAAGACGCCGATCATCTGTCCCTGCCACCACACGGGCACGGCCAGACCCGATCGAGCGTGCGATGCTTCGAGCAACGGTCGCGGCAGATCGTCGACGTAGTGCTCGACGATGACCGCTTCACGGCGTTGCAGCACCTGGCCGGTCAAACCGTCACCGGGCGCCATCGACAGTCCGACGACACTCGGCGGCAGGTTATGGACGGCACGAATGCGCGCCACGCCATCACCGTCGGCGAGGCTGATGACACCGATGTCGGCATCCAGCAACTCGACGCCACTGGCCATCACGCGCCTGAGCAGGCTATCCAGATCGAGCTCGGACGAGATCGACGCGACCACTTTGCGGAGCGCGTCTCGGCGGCGCAGCTCGCGGTGGGTCTGGGCGGACAGACGCGCATTCAGGATCGCCATCGCCGCCGCGTCGGCCAGGCTCGAGACGTAGCCGAGCTCTTTGTCGTCCGCGCCGCGAGGCGCAAGACCGAACAGCAGAACACAGCCCAACACGTCGTCGCCAACCACTAGCGGAATGCGCCGCGCATAGTCCAGACCGGTGGGTTGAACATCGATCTCAGCACCCGCCGGCAACGCGCGCACGGCTTGCTGCCACTCGGCGTCGGCTTGCAGCGATAGGCCACATGTCTCGATCAGCTCGACGCGGCCGAGCTCGGGATCGCGCAGGGCGACCGCCGCGGCGTCGGCTTCGGTCGCCCGTCCGAGCTCGGTACACAACAGGCGCAGCTGAGCGCGCAGATCGCGTTCGCCCGTGACCTGGCGAGTGAAATCGACCAGGGCTCGCAGGCGACGGTTCTCGTCGCGCAGCGCGTTGACATCCTGCTGGGTGTGGGCAGACACGGGCTGGCCTGAGTGTAGCGTTCGTCTGGCCTGGCGGCCCCTGACAAAATGGAAGCCCGTCCTGATGCAAGCCCGTCCTAAGGTACGGGGCCGGCAGGTGCGGCGGAACGGTCTGTCATTTCGAACAGTGGCCGAGAATGCATCGTGGTGATTTCACGCAACGGGGCGCTGCATCCGTCGGCTGGTTTGCCCGGCCGCGAAGGATTCGAAACGACAGTGCTGGTAGCGATGCAGTCGGCTCACGTGCGCGAAGCACTGGTTGCGATGCTTGGCGCGACCGAAGGCTTCCGAATCGTTGCCGAAACGGACAATCACGAGTCGGCCGTGGAGGCGGCTCGCAAGCAGCGTCCAGACCTGGCCCTGGTCGAGCCCGAGCTGTCCGACTGCCGTGGCTGGTGGGCAATCCAGCAGATCCAGGCTGAACAGTCGGCGGGCGTGATTGTGGCCCTTGGGCAACGCGCGAATGCGCAATTCGCCAGGTTCGTCGGGGCGCAGACGTACGTTCAGATTGGGACCGCGCCGCGCGATCTGCTCAGCGCGCTCGAGGCCGCCGTGGCCGTCCGAACGAAGCCCGCTTCAAGCGCCCAGACAGAACAGCACCTGCTGGCCGACGCCTATCCCGTGTTGCACAAACCAACCTTCGTTGACCTCTAGCGCGTAGCGGTACGGCGCGGCCGGTGTATAGACCGTCCGCGACGCCTCGGTTAGGTCATTCGGATCATTCAGGCGGGGCATGTCCTGGATGTCCACGATGGTGCCCTCGCGGTCGATCCAGGCGATCGAGAGCGGGATGAGGGTGTGGTACATCCAGTAGCCCTCGTGCGAGTCGGCCTGATAGACGAACAGCATGCCGCTATCGGGCGGCAGATCCTCGCGGTACATCAGGCCGAGCTCGTGCTCCTGGGGAGTGCGAGCGATCTCCAGGTCGAGACGAGGGTAGGTATCGATCTGCACTTCGGCGTAGGGCGCCGCGGGATCGCCGCAGCTCGCGACGGCGTCCTGGGCGCGGCCACGGTTCGGCAGCGCCATCAGGCCGACGACCAGGCCAGCCAGAACGATGGTTCGCAAGGTCGAAGTGGGCAGCACGGCGGACGCCGAATGCTAACGCACGTCAGTAGGGGTGACGAGAAAGCGTCGGTCCTGGGTGGCAGCGGGTGGGGGGGCCCGGTGCAGCGGGCGGGCCAGGGACCGAGCGCGTGGGCGCTCCTGGAACGGGCTCGACTTCCGTCGAGCCGGGCGGCTATCGGCGGGTAACCATGCCTCGGATCGCGGGCACGACAAGCGTGAGCGCTACGGCGCCAAACAGGGAGAAGATAAGGGTGAGTTCCATAGGTGAGGTAGGCAAATCTCCGTCCTGGTGACGCCTGAATGCAGGAGTCGTGCCGAAAGACAGGGTAGCCCCCTCGCCCTGCCGTTAAGGTTTGCGGAGGGATACGGAGGCGTCTCAGCCGGCACGCTCGCTTCGCTCGGTGAGCGCTTCCATGTTAGCGACCCAGG
>CBJLVJ010000027.1:0-11213 GCA_966426465.1 uncultured bacterium
CCAGCCGCTGGTGCAATCCAGCACGGCCTGGACCTCGCGCCGCGGGTAGCCTGACTCCAGCTCCTCCAGCGAAAACGTGCGCGTCAGCACGCTCAGGCGCCACGACGCCGGATCAAGCGTCGGGACGCTGTCGAACAGCCAGATCTCGGCCGGGAACGCATTACCCGACAGCGAAGCGGTCGGCTTCGAGCCGGTCGGCAGCCGCACCGCCGGCGCCAGGCGCTGGATCGCCTGCCAGCCGACCAGCGTGGCCACGCCCAGGGCGCCCACGCGCAGCGCCGAGCGGCGCGACAGGACTGGGGCGCTGGCCGCGTTCTGACGCCGCCGCTTCAGCATGTGCCAGCCAACGAACGGCAGCAGGCCGATGCCCAGCGCCACATGCACGTTCATGGGCGAGTAGCCCCACAGCAGATCGAACGAGATCAGGTTCAGCGTCCAGGCCAGACCAATGGCCAGCGTCAACAGCAGCGCGCTGGCGGCCACGCTGCCCCACAGGATCGAGCGGTCCCAGGGTTGACGCCGCAGGCGACGGCGCAGCGAGGCCAGCGCGATGGCTTGCTTCCAGCCCAGCAGCAGGATGACGGCAATCCCCAGCGCGCGGTGCAGGTCGTACAGCGGCGCGGCCGGCGCGACCGGCCAGGCCCAGCCGAGCAGCCCGCCCAGCACCTGGGCGAGCAGCAGCACCAGCAGCAGGTCATTGGTCAGCCGCCGCGGCATGCAGCCATTGTCGCGCTTAACTACTCAGTCGACGGAGCCTGAGCCTCGCGAGGCGGTGGACTGGTGGGCGGGAATGCAACCCGGCCACGCCGCGTTGAGTCCTATACGAAGCTCGCCATGACCTCGCCACAGCCGAAAGGCTCATCGCTACGCGAGACGAAACTTTATAATGATGCTGTCAAGGTTGCTCAGGACTACTGACTGGGCAGCCGGGAGGACTCTCTCTTGATCCCACTCGAACGATTCACAGATGAAGCTCGCGAAGCGCTGGCTCGCGTCCAGCAGCTGCTGCTTCGCCTGCGCCATAACCAGCTCGACGCCGAGCACCTGCTGCTCGCGCTCCTGGGTGAGCCGGACGGTCTCGTCAAGGCCGCTTTCCAGAAGCTCGACGGCTTCCAGCCGGCGATGCTCCTCGAGTGGCTGCGCGCCGAGCTCGGCCGCCGACCCGTGGCGGCACAGACAGGCGCGATCTACGTCACTGCGCGCGCCAAGCAGGCGCTCGATCAGGCCCTGGCCGACGCCGAGCGGCGTGGCGACCAGTTCGCCGGCACCGAGCATCTGCTGCTGGCCTTGCTGGCCAATCCGCGCGACGAGCTGACGCAGGCCGCCGAGCGTGCCGGCTTGAGCCATGTCGCGCTCGCGAAGGCCTTCGAAGAGGTCCGTGGCGGCCGAACGGTCGACAGCCCGACTGCCGAGGGCTCATTCCAGGCTCTCGAGAAGTACGGTGTTGACCTGACAGCGCTTGCCGCCGACGGCAAGCTGGATCCGGTCATCGGTCGCGAGGACGAAATCCTGCGCCTGATGGAGGTCCTCGTCCGCCGCACCAAGAACAATCCGGTGCTCGTTGGCGAGCCAGGCGTCGGCAAGACCGCCGTCGTCGAAGGCCTCGCCCAACGGATGGCCTCGCGCCAGGTTCCCGAGCCCCTGGAGGGCAAGCGAATCGTCGCGCTCGACATGGGCCTGCTTATCGCCGGCGCCAAGTTCCGCGGCGAATTCGAGGAGCGGCTCAAGTCCGTGGTTGCCGAAACAAAGGCGTCCAAGGGCACGGTCATCCTGTTCCTGGACGAGCTGCACACGCTTGTCGGTGCGGGCAACGCGGAGGGCGCCCTCGATGGCGCCAACCTGCTCAAGCCAGCTCTCGCCCGAGGCGAGCTGCGCCTGATCGGCGCAACCACCAACGATGAATATCGCGAGCGCATCGAGTCCGATGCCGCCCTCGAGCGACGGTTCGCGCCGGTCTACGTCGACGAGCCCTCGCCCGAAGAAGCCTTGCAGATCCTCGAAGGACTGAAGGCGCGCTACGAAGAGCACCACCAGCTTGGCATCAGCCAGGAGGCGCTTCAGACCGCGGTGCGGCTCAGCGAGCGCTACATCCAGGATCGCAGCCTGCCCGACAAGGCCATCGACCTGATGGACGAGGCTGCGGCCAAGGTGCGCCTGCGGACTGCCGTCGAACAGGCGGACAGCCCCGCCGCGCGCATCAAGCGGCTGAAGCTCGAGGAGGACCGAGCCTGGCAAAACCGTGACTACGAGGGCGCGGCGAAGGCCAAAGCCGACCGTCTGCGGCTCGAGGAGGAGTTCCCCGACGCGCTGGCCCAGGTCGAAGGTCGAGCGCCGAGCGCGATGGTGACGCCTGAGGACGTCGCCGCCGTGGTGGCCACCTGGACGGGTGTGCCGATCAAGAGCCTGTACACCGAAGAGGCTGCCAGACTGCTGCACCTGGAAGAGGTGCTGCATGCTCGCGTGGTCGACCAGGATGAGGCCGTGGTCGCGGTTGCCGATGCGATTCGACGCTCGCGATCTGGCCTGGGCGACCCCAAGCGACCGATCGGTTCGTTCCTGTTCCTGGGACCAACCGGCGTCGGCAAGACCGAGCTGGCCAAGACGCTGGCCGATTACCTGTTCGACGACGAAGACGCGCTGCTGCGGCTGGACATGTCCGAGTACATGGAGCCGCACACGGTCAGCCGATTGTTCGGCTCACCGCCAGGCTACGTCGGGTTCGACCAGGGCGGGCAGCTCACCGAGGCTGTGCGGCGGCGGCCGTACCAGGTGATCCTGTTCGACGAAGTCGAAAAGGCGCACCCGGAGGTGTTCAACGCCCTGCTGCAGATCCTGGACGACGGTCGGTTGACCGATGGCCACGGTCGAACGGTCGACTTCCGCAACACCGTGATCATCATGACCTCGAACGTTGGCTCGACCCGCGCCTACGAGAAGCGGCGCGACACGCTTGGCTTCGCGACCTCGGTTGAGGTGCGCGAGGAGGAGCAGATCGAGCGACGGCTGCGCGAGGAGCTCAAGCGGACGTTCCGCCCCGAGTTCTTGAACCGCATCGACGAGGTCATCATCTTCCATCGCTTGCCGGCGGCCAGCCTGTACCTGGTGGTCGACAAGATGCTGACCGAGCTGCGGGCGCGGCTCGCCGAGCGCAAGCTGACGCTGGAGCTGACCGACGCGGCTCGTGCGTGGCTGGTGGACAACGGCTACGACGAGGCGTACGGTGCGCGACCACTGCGGCGTCTGATCCAGAAGGAAGTCGAGAACGCGCTGGCGCGGCGCGTGCTCGGCAACGAGTTCAACGAAGGCGACGCGATCCGGATCGACATCGTTGACGACCGCCTCAACTTCGAGCGACTGGCGCCAGCCGCCTCGGAGGTTCCGAGCCTGGCTGAGGTCGAGCAAGCAGCATAACCGCATAAGCCGTCCAACTCCGACGTGAGGGTGGCCAGCGAGGGAGAAGATCTCCCCGCGCCAGGCGCCCTCATTTCGTGCTCACGCAAAGCCAGAGGGCGCATGACAATGGCTGCGTGCGGTATAGCGTGCGGCCGCTCGGCGCGGATGAAGTCAGCGGAGCGCTGCTCAATGACGTCCTGTGGGTGTTCGGCGGAGCGCTCGGCTTCGCCACACGGAGCAGCCGCGTGGCTGGCTTCGCCGACACGTTGAAGCGCCACGTCGGCTATCCGGGCTTCAGCGCGTTTGGCGCTTTCGATCAGCGCGGCCGCCTGGTTGGCTTTACCTACGGCTACACCAGCCAGCCCGGGTTGTGGTGGCGCGACCAGGTCAGTGCTGGCCTCTCGCCCGAACAACGCGACGACTGGTTCGCCGACGCTTTCGAGCTCGCCGAGCTGCACGTGCACCCATCCGCCCAGGGCCATCACCTGGGTAGTCAGCTGCACGATCGCCTGATGGAGACCCAGTCACACCGCACGGCGCTCCTATCGGTGATGCATCGCAGCCAGCGCGCGCGCTGGCTGTACGCGAGCCGAGGCTGGCAGCCGCTCGTCGAGGATCTGCGTTTCTCGACCGAGCCGGCTACGCCGTTCAGCCTGTTCGGCCTGCGCCGCCTGGAGCGCGGCCGATCACTGGCGCGTCAGTAAGAAGTCGACCATCGCGCTGACCTCGTCGGGCGTCAACGCGCTGCCGTACGCCGGCATGTTGCCCCCGCCGTTCAGGATGCGCCAGACCAATTCCTCTCGGCTGAGGCGCGAGCCAACGTGGGTCAGGTCCGGGCCGCGCTGGCCGCCCACGCCAGCGATGGTGTGGCAGTTGATGCAGCCCCGCTGCTCGAACGACTGCGCGCCTTGCGCCGCGGTTGGTGGCAGGCCCGCGGTCACTGAGCTCGGGAGTGCCAGGTTCGACACCAGATCGGGCGACCATGGCGCAGCAGAGCCGAGGTTGACCAGCGCCGCGACGCTGACGCCGAACAGGGCGACCACGCCAACGGCCCACGGACGACGTCGCGGGCTGCGCTCGCCAGTGGCCGCGGCGAACGGCAGAAGAATGAACAGCAGCCCCAGCACGAGCGGAAAACCGATGATGAACCAGTCCTCGACCGCTGGCGGAATCAGCGCGAGCAGGGCGAAGTACCACAAGAAGTACCAGTCCGGGCGCGGGTAGGCCTGGACGACGGTCGGGTCGGCCTTGTTGCCCAGCTCAGGGGGCCCCAACCAGAGTGCGAGGACGACCACGATCGAGCCCACGGCGAGCGCAAACACGACGTCCTTCCACCCGGCATCCGGCCAGAATGGCTCGCCGATCTTGTGCATCAGCTCCTGGTAGCGCTGCTTGTAGGTCTTGGGGTCGACCTTCACGCCCGGCACCGGCGGTTCCGAAACGCCATGCTTGATGACCAGGTACAGGTGCAATCCCAGCAGGCCGAAAATGATGGCCGGGATCATGAACACGTGCGTCGCGTAAAAGCGCGTCAGTGTCCCGCCGCCGACGGACGGCCCGGCGAACAGGATGCCCGTCAGCCAATCGCCGATCAGCGGCGCACGGGCTGCCTGTGAGGCGCCCACCACCACCGCCCAGTATGCGTCCTGGTTCCAGCGCAACAACTGCCCGGTAAAGGCCATGCCGAAGGTGAACACGAGCAGCATCGTGCCGCTCAGCCAGTTCACCTCGCGCGGGTACTTGAAGGCGCCCACCAGAAACACCTGCGCCGCGTGGGCACAGACCAGCAGCACCATGGCCGATGCGCCCCAGAAATGAATGCCGCGGACGAGGCTGCCCAGGATGGCGCCCTTGGTAATGAATTCCAGGCTTTCGTAGGCGTGGTCCGGGGTTGGAACGTACGTGAACGCCAGCGCAACCCCCGTGACCACCTGGACGGTGAAGGCGATCAGCGTCGCGCTGCCAAGGGTGTAGTCCCAGCCGGTAGGTGGCACCGGGTGCTCGATCAGTGGCTTGAGCGTGGTGCTGAAGCCCAGCCGATCGTCGAGCCAGCCAAACACGCTTCGCAACGCTACGCCTGCGAGATGGTCTGAGTGAGTGGACGGGTCAAGACCTGAACCCGCTCATCCGCGCCAATGCGGACGTTGAAGCGCACGAGCGGACGCGGAGGGGGTCCACCGGCGACGCTGCCGTCCGCGTAGTACACACCGCCATGGCAGGGACACAGGAACAGCTCGGCGCCGGCTCGCCAGTTCACTGGACAACCCAGATGGGTGCAGTTGAGTCCGAACGCTGTGAAGTCGCGGTCGCCCGTGCGGCGCAGCCAGACCGCCGTGCGAGCCGTCTGACCCGCCCACGGGAGCGATGACGGCTCGTCAAACGCGACCTCGACCGTCTCGCCGATGCGGAAGTTCTGGACGAGCCCCAGGTCGCGCCACTCTTCCGGTGCCGGCTCCAGCAGCGGGCTCAGCAGGTAGGCGATGATTGGCACGCTGACCACCGCGGCGGCCAGCCCACTCAGCGCCAGGCTGATGCGACTCAAGAAGCTTCGCCGGGTGGTCAGCTCCTGCTCACTCATGCCGCAGCTCCTGGATCCAGCCGAACAGGCCCCATGCCAGCAAGACGAGCCCCATCGCCGAGAGCGCCAGGCTGGTGGCCACGCCAAAGGCCATCAATGACGTCCCCGCCCCCACCGTCAGCGGCCACACGCTCGGCTCCGGCAGGTGCACGTGCTCGTGCTCACGTTCGTGGTTCAGGTGCCCGTCTCCATCCCGGTGGTTCACGTCACCGCCTCCTGTGCGGTTCCGATGGGTCCCCTCCGGGGAAATCTCCAGGGGGTCATGAAACGAGCCCCAACAGGTAGACCAGGCTGAAGATGATCACCCAGATGCCGTCGACGAAGTGCCAGTAGATGGAGACGGTGTCCACGACCACGCGCCGGCGGTGGTGAAAGTCGCCAGCGCGAGCGAGCACGCCCACCACGGCCAGGGCGATCAGCCCGACGAACACGTGAAAGCCGTGGAACCCGGTCAGCGTAAAGAAAGCCGAGGTAAACAGGTTGGTGCTGATGGTGATGCCGTCGGCATAGAGGCGCGCGTACTCCGTCACCTGGCCCGCGAGAAATATCGCGCCGAGCACGATGCTCGCCACCCACCAGGTGAGAAAGCCGCGCTGGTCGTCTCGCTCCAGCCGCCGCTCGCCCAGATACACCGTGCCACTACTGGCAAACAGGAAAAAGCTGAAGATCAGCGTCCGCGGCACGTCGAGATCGTGCGGACTGGGCCCTGGACTGCGCGTGCGGTACTCGAGGAAGGTGACGATCAGCGCGCCGAAGAACGTCGCCTCGCTGAAGATGAAGGCCAGGATGCCGACGATCGGCGCGCGCCACTGCCGCGTCGGATCCGGTCGCGCTTCAACCGCCGCGACATTATGCTGTAGGTCCCACAGCGGTCGGGCACTGCCGATTGGCGGAAGGGCGACGAAGTTGTACGCCGGGGGTGGTGACGAGGTTGCCCACTCCAGCGTCCAGCCGTTCCATGGATTGTCGGACGCCCGCGCACCCCGGCGGAGTGTCCGCATGACGTCCCACACGAGCAGCAGGATGAAAACTGCCTGGATCAACGCGCCGATGGTCTGCGCGAAATTCAGCTCGCCCCAGCCCGGGAACGCGTCGTAGGTGTAGGTCCGACGCGGCATGCCTTTGAGACCGAGCAGGTGCATCGGAAAGAACGTGAGGTTGAACCCGATCACCAGCCCCCAGAAGATCCAGCGGCCCACGCGCTCGTCGAGCAACCGGCCGGTGATCTTGGGAAACCAGTAGTAGGTCGCGGCCAGAATCGCAAAGAGCGATCCACCTCCGAGTACGTAGTGGAAATGCGCCACAACGTAGTAGGTGTCGTGCGTTTGCCAGTCCAGCGGCACCGTCGCGAAATGGACTCCGGTCAGCCCGCCAATGGTGAACTGGAGGACGAACGCAAGCGCGTAGAGCATCGCCACGTTCAGGTGGATGCGTCCGCCCCAGAGCGTGGCCAACCACGAGAAGACCTTCACGCCGGTCGGCACAGCGATGGTCATGCTCGACAGCCCGAAAAACGCGTCGGCCACGTCTCCCAATCCGACGGTGAACATGTGATGAGCCCAGACAGTCACCGATAGGAACGCGATGGCAATCCCGGAGGCCACGACGACGCCATAGCCGAACAGCGGTTTGCGCGCGAAGACCGGGATGACCTCCGAGATGATGCCGAAGGCCGGCAGCGCCATGATGTACACCTCGGGGTGGCCGAAGTACCAGAACAGGTGCTGCCACAGGACCGCGTCGCCGCCGTATCTGACATCGAAGAAGTGCGCGCCGAGGTAGCGGTCGATCAGCAGCATGGCCTGCGCCGCGGTGAGCGACGGAATCGCGGCCAGGATCAGCCAGGCGGTGATCAGCGACATCCAGGTGAACACTGGCATGCGGAACCAGCCCATGCCGGGAGCGCGCATGGTGACGACGGTTACCAGCAGGTTCACGCCCGTGGCGATCGTGCCGATGCTGGTTACCAGCAGTCCCAGCGCCCAGTAGTTGACGCTCGGGTCCAGGCTGAAGGGCGGCTCACTGAGCGGCGCGTAATTGAACCAACCGGTGTCCGGAGGTGTGCCGCCCAGGAAGCTGAAGTACAGGATCAGACCGCCGAACAGCAGCAACCAATAGCTGAAGGCATTCAACCGTGGAAAGGCCATGTCCCGCGCGCCGATCTGCAGCGGCACGATGTAGTTGGCGAAGCCCAGCAGGATCGGCATGATCACCAGGAAGATCATGGTGGTGCCGTGCATCGTGAAAACCGCGTCGTAGGCGCCAGGCTGGAGGAACGTGTTGCGGGGGACCGCCAGCTGGATGCGGATCAGCAGTGCCTCCAGTCCGCCCAGCAGCATGAAGGCGAAGCTGGTGGCTAGATAAAGGATGCCGATGTCCTTGTGGTCGACCGTGGTGAACCAGCGCAGCGCGCCCGTCGGCCGCAGCGCCTCAACCGCCGGCCCCGGATACGGCGAAGCTACCGTAGCCATTAGCGATCTCCCCAGAGGGGACCCACCCCGGTGGGCCTCTCGTGTGGGTCCCCTCTGTGGCAAACCTGGGTCACTTCAGGCTCTCCAGATAGTCGACGAGCGCATCGAGGTCGGCGGGATTCATGGTCTGAAAGCCCGGCATCAACACCCCCGGCTTGACGGACTGCGCGTTGTGAATCCAGTCGCGCAGGTTGCCGGGCGTATTGGCGACCACCCCACCGCCGAGCGTGGCGCGGCTGCCAAGATGGGTGAGGTCCGGCCCAACGTTGGCGCTGGCCGACAGCCCGCGAATGGCGTGACACGCCACGCAGGTATTGCGCAGAAATACCTGCTCGCCAGGCGCGCCTGAGCTGGCAACGGGCTGACGTTGCTGCTGCATCCAGGTATTGAACTGGTCGGCCGTCTCGGACACCACGCGCACCTGCATCCAGGCGTGTTGCTGGCCGCAGAACTGATTGCAGAAACCGGCGTACACGCCCGGTCGATCGGGCAAGATCCACATGTAGTTCGTCTTGCCGGGTACCGCGTCCTGCATCCAACCAAACTGGGGCACGTGGAAGTCGTGGATCACGTCGATCGACTCCAGGGTCACCTGGAGCGGAGCGCCAGCAGGCACGTGCAGCTCATTGGCCGTGATCGCCTGCTGGTCGGGGTAGACAAACTCCCACCACCACTGATGCCCGATGATGCGCAGCGGCTGCGCGCCAGGCAGCTCCGCGTCGACACTCCGCATGGTCTGCACGACGAAGAAGAACACGACCGCCAGCACCACGGCTGGGCTGATGGTCCAGATCAGCTCGAGCGTGCGATTGCCGTGCACCTGGGCCGGTTCGCCCGCGTCAGCCGCTCGGGCACGGTACCGAACCAGGGCCACAATCAGCCACACCACGACCAGCGCCAGCAACAGGCAGGACAGGATCAGCACGAACCAGAACAGGTTCGTGACCGACAGACCCTGTCGGGTGACCGGGTCGAAGCTTTCCAAGGCTGGCTACATACCGTGGCGCGCCCACGCGAGCGCAACTTCGGTCGGATTCATCATAGCTGAGTCCGTTAACCAAGGTATCAGTCGTCGTACGTCATCTGTCTGTGCAACTTTGGGGATTCCTACCTTGCGCGCAAATGATCGGCAGCCGTCCGGGCCTGGGCGTAAGCTGTGGACGCCATGCGCGGGTGCGTGGACAAGTCGGGTGACGGCCGCCCCGTGACGTCAGGGGTTATCAACACGCGATGACGGTTGACGTCGACGAGGCCCGCATCTGGGTAAAAGCTGGGGACGGCGGCAACGGCGTCGTGTCCTTCCGACGCGAAAAATTCGTGCCGTTCGGCGGCCCAGACGGAGGCGATGGTGGTCGCGGTGGCAGCGTGTACCTGGTCGCCAGACCGGGCATCTCGACGTTGCTCGAGTTCGCCCGCCGCCGACATTTCCGAGCCCAGAACGGCGGCCACGGCCGCGGCGCGCGTCAGCACGGCAAGGCCGGCGAGGACGTGACGATTGCCGTTCCGCCGGGCACCCAGATTCGCTCAGCTGACGGGCTGACCGCCGACCTCGTTCGTGCTGGTGACAGCGTCATGGTCGCCCGGGGCGGACGGGGCGGTCTGGGCAACACGCACTTCGCCACCAGCACGCAGCGTGCCCCACGCATTGCCCAGAAAGGCGAGCCAGGTGAAGAACGCTGCCTGGATCTGGAACTGAAGACGATTGCTCAGGCTGCGCTGATCGGCGAGCCGAACGCTGGCAAGTCGAGTCTGTTGGCCGCGACCAGCGCGGCCCACCCGCGTGTTGGCGACTATCCGTTCACCACGCTCAGTCCCAATCTCGGCGTGGCCGAGATGCCCGATGACCAGGACGTGTTCGTGCTTGCCGACATACCCGGGCTCATCGCGGGCGCGCATACCGGGGCGGGCCTCGGCCACCGCTTCTTGCGCCACGTCGAGCGTGCCCCGATCCTGGTTCACGTGGTCGACGCCAGCCGTCCAGACGCCCTCGACGCGTATCGCGTCGTGCGTGGTGAGCTCGAGGCGTACAAGCCCGAAGTTGCGGCCAAACCGGAGATCGTCGCGGCCAACAAGCTCGACCTGCCCGGGGCGCGCGAAGGGTTCGAGCGATTGCGCGCGGCGCTGCCCGATCGTGAGGTTATGGGCATCTCCACGATTACCAATGAGGGCATTCCTGCGCTGCTGGCCGCCGTTGCCCGCCGACTGGGCGAGCTTCCGCCTGAGCCCGAACCCCCGAGCGGCCTGCGCGTGTACCGACTCGCGCCTGAGGAAGAAGAGGGCTTTCAGGTAGAACGCGTGGCTGACGGCGTGTACCGTGTCCGCGGCAAGCGTGTCGAACGACTGGTGGCCATGACCGATCTGGGCAGCGAGGAAGGCGTCGATTACCTCCAGAAGCAGTTGGACCGCCTGGGTGTCTTCGAGGCCCTCGAGCGCGCCGGTGTCCAGGTCGGCGACACCGTGCACATCGGCGAATGGGAGACCGAATGGGGGGTCTAGAAGTTCGGCCGACAAGCCGTTTTTCGGCCCAAGACGCAGTCGGCCGAACTTCTTCGACAGATTGGCCTAGGAGCGCGGCCACCGAGATTCATCACATGCTCCACGTTTTCGGCCGCGCTCCTAGGTCCTGTCGTCGCTCCCGGAACGACCCGTCGGGAGAGGTGATTGGATGGCCTTCGGCTTCCTGAGGCGGCTGTTCGGCGGTGGCGCCGCTGACAGGCGCGGTGGCGACGGCGGCATCTACATCCGCGTGAAGTGCAACGCCTGTGGCGAGG
>CBJLVJ010000028.1:0-11175 GCA_966426465.1 uncultured bacterium
AGCGGCGGCCAGAGCGCTGGCTACATCGTGTACCTTGCCACCGACGGCAAGGTGCTCAGAATCGAATAAACGCGAAAGGGTGCCGGCGCGGCACCCTTGTCAGCGAAACAGAAGACGGAATGGTCAGCCCGCGCGCTCGGTATCGCCCTTGATACGGTCGGCTACGCCGCGAGCGCGGGTCTCGTCGTCGCCGGTCACCTTGCCGAGGCCCTCTTCGACCTTGCCCTTGATGGTATTGCCAGCGCCTTTCACCTCGCGCTTGGCTTTGGCCGTGTCCTTCTCTGTCTCGCCCTCAGCCTGCATGTCAGTGTCACCGGTCAATTTGCCAACGCCCTCTTTGATGTTGCCCTTGGCTTCGTCAATCCGCTCGCCCATATCGGCGTACCTCCACATGCTTGGCGCCGCATCGCGACGCATTGTCCTCACTCGTTCGCAAGAACCGGGCCGCCGAGGCGTTCGGCTTGCCGGGCGCGCTCGACGTCCTCGCGGCGAAGCACTCCGACCAACCGACCATCAGCCGTCGAGACCAGCAGCGGCAGGACCTCGACGAGGGCCGCGCCGTCGGCTTGTAGCCGCTCGACTCGCTCGCGCGAGATGTCTTCAGGCATACATGCCGCCGTCGCAGGGGATGTGCCAGCGTCTAGGGTAATGAGAGGTCTTGAAGCGGCCGTCTTCGCGGGCCGACAATAGCCTCATGGTGAGCTTCAGCGGCGGCGGTGGCGGCGCCGCGCTGGGCAGCCCCGCCGGCATTCTGATCTTGCTGATCGTGATCGCCGTCGTGGGCCTGGTGTGGTGGCTGTTCGACCGCTGACAGGCTCGCGTAGAGCTCGCGGAAACGCGCGGCCGACCTGTCCAGGCCAAACTCGGCACGCGCTGTGTCGAGCGCCGCGCGGGCGTGCGTGGCAGGGTCGGCGAGAACCGCGGCCACGCGCTCTGCAAGCGCGTCGTCGGCGCCCACGGGCGCCACGGCCGAGGTGAGCTCGGGTAGCACGCCGACGCGGGTGCCGACAATCGGAATACCGCAGGCGGCGGCCTCGATGGCGACCATGCCCTGCGCTTCGTGTTGCGATGACACCACGAACGCCGTCGCCGCGCGATAGATCGGCGGAAGCGCCGCGTGGTCGACGCCGCCATGGAGCCGCACCGCGTCGGACACACCCAGGCGAGAGGCCAGTCGCTCGAGCTGCGGTCGCAGCGGACCGTCACCGACGATGTCGAGGGTGGCCGCCGGGCTGTGCTCGCGAAGGTGGGCGAACGCGCGCAGCAGGGTAGCCTGATCCTTGACGCCGATGAGCGTGCCGACGTGCAGCAGCCGAGGCGCGCCCGAGCGGCTGGTCGCGCCCGGCGTGAACAGGTCCAGGTCGACACCGAGCGGCAGACGATAGACGGTCCTGGCCCGGAGGCGCCGACGCGCGTGGTCAGCCAGCTGATACGAGCCGGCTGATACGACCGAGGCCAGCCGCAAGCTCGCCGCCACTTTGAGGCGTTCCCAACCGCTGCGCTGGTCGCCGTAGCCGATGGCGGGCAGCGCGACCAGCTCACCGCCCGCCAGACTGACCACCGTTGGCACGCGCAGCACGCGACCGGCGATGGCTGCCAACATGCCGCTTTCGGTCGCCCAGAACGCGTGCAGGACGTCGAACGGAAGGCGCCGGTGCTCGTTTCGCAGCACGTCGAGAGCGGTGCGCCACACGCTCAGCGCCTGGCGGCCTCGCCGGACCGATCCGCCGAGAGCGATCACCTCGACTCCGTCCACGGTGTAGCGGGCCGAGGTGTACGGGTAGCGGACGGCGATCACGCGGACATCGTCGGTGCTGGCCAGGGTCCGCGCCAGATGGCGCAGGGCGGGGATGCACCAGTCCGCGTCGTCGGCGCTGAACCCTGGTACGACCAGCCCGACGTTCATCCCGACATGACGCGATACAGCGTGTACCCGCCGAGAGCGCCGATCGGCGTCAGACCGGGCCCGTCGCGCAGCAGGTGGAAGTTGGAGGATGGGGCCCGATCGAGCCATTGCTGTTCGACGCTGCGCTCGTCGAGGAGCAGGTAGGTCGGCATCGGCGCAGCGAGGATCGAGCGCACATCGGAAGGCGAAACGTCGAACAGGTCGAACGTCGGCAGGCTGGTGTAGTGACGCAGAGTCAGCGTCGGCCCGAAGCTGAACAGTTGAGCATCCGGCGACGTGTGGGCCTGAACCCAGCGGACCAGCGCCACGTCCTCGTCTTTGCGATCGATGAAGCCCTCCACCAGGCGGACGGCGGCCACGCCGCTGACGAGCAGGCCCGCCGCCGCGCACAGCGCCAGGGCCGGCGCCCATCGGCGGTCCAGGCTTCGCCAGGTCCACGTCAGGCCACCCGCGGCGAGCACGGCGAGCGGCGGCAGATAGGCGAGCGTGAAGCGGAAGTTCTGCCACGGGGCGCCAGCGTGAAAGCCATAGACCACCGCCGCCCAGCCGGCAATCAGCAAGAGCGGTGCGGCCTTGCGTTGGCGAACTGTACGCCAGAGGCCAACGGCCATCCAGGGCGCGAGTAGCGGACCGAAGAAAGCCAGGTTGGCCGGGGCGATCGCGTAATAGATGCCGTTCGACAGCGCGTACGACAGGTGGCCATCGGCGGTGAAGAAGTCGCGCCGCAACGCGTTCAAGGGCGACCACGAGTAGACCTGCAGGTTCCCGGCAAAGCTCGCCGGCTCGGCCGGGTGGGCCAGCAGGCCAAGAATCGGCGGACCGAGCACCGGCACCAGCAGCACGGCGGCCACGATCACGGCGGCCAGGGCGTGCAGAATGGCTTCGCGGCGGTTGGCGCGCCGCCCAAGTACGAGTAGCGCGTGAAGCGCGAACGGAAGGGCGACCACACCATAGATCCAGCGGGCGAGCAGCGCGCACGCCACGGCGGCGCTGGCCGCGACGAGCCAGCCGAGGCGACCTGAGCGCGCGTAGCGCACGAGCGCCAGGGCGGCGAAGGTTGCCAGCGCCAGGCCGGTGGTGTCCGCCATCACGACGATGCTGGATTGCCAGAGCTGACCACTGAGGGCGACCAGCACTCCCGCGAGCAGCGGCGCCAGCACCTCGTGTGGCCAGAGCTCGCGAGCGAGCAGCGCGGTGAGGACTGGCACCAGGGCGCCCATTGCCAGGCTGACGATCTGACCCGCCACTGGCAGCGGACCCGTGGCAAGCGAAATCAGCGCCACCAGCACGGGGTAGCCGGGCGGCCAGAAGAACGCCTCCAGCGGCCGCCCGTGCAGGATCGAGTCGCGGACCGAGGTGGTGGCGTAATCAAAATACGCGTAGGCATCCTGTCCGTAGAGCCCGTCGAACCCTCTCGACGCAGCGATGCCGGCCGCTGGCGCGGCCAGCAGCACCGTCAACCCGAACAGGTGCAGGCGCGAGAACCCTGCGAGGTCCCAGGTATCCCTCACGGACGCGGAGAGGCGGATGGGCCGCAGCATCGCCGATGGGATAGTACCCTCGCTCCATCGCGCGCTCGTTCACGCTTGGCCGCCCGCTGGCCCTGCCGCAGTGGTCTTCGGCGGTGTACCCGGCCGCCCTGTTGCTGGCGGTGGTGCTGCCGTTCGAGGCCATTCCGCCTGTTTTCGCGTCGCTGTCGGACGAGAAGCTCGTCCTGCTGCTACTCGCCGCCACGTGGCTGCTCCTGGGCCTGCGGGCGTTGCCGACGCGCGACGAAGCACGTGCGCTCGTACCGACGGTTGGGCTGGTGCTGGTCGCGTTGGTTTCAGCCGTGCTGGCGCCCGATTTCGGGGACGAGGCGCTCAGGTTCGTGTGGCGCCTGGCGATCCTCGTGTTCGTCATGCTGGTGAGCCTGAGGCTCGCCAGGGACCCTGCCCGGGCAACCGGTCTGCTCTGGGCGATCGTCGTCGGCGGTGGCCTGAGCGCCGTGCTCGGATTGGCAGAAACCCTGGGCTGGTCGACGCTCGAGCCACTCTTCAAACTGTTCAAGGTCGCTCCGACGCGAGTTGGGGGCGAGCTGCGGGTGAGCGCGTCCTTTCAGTACGCGACTATCGCGGCGATGTACTTCGAGATGGTCGCGCCGCTGGCGGTCGTGCTGGCGGCCACCGCCCGTCGCTACTGGCTGCGCGTGATGGCGCTTGCGGTCGCTGCGTTGTGCACGGCCGACGTGGTGCTGTCGCTCACACGGGCCGGCGCTGTCACGCTGTTGGTCGTGTACGCCATATTTCTGGGCGCGTCGCTGAGCAACGCAAGCTGGCGCAGACTGCGCGAGCCGACGCTGGTCGGCGTGGCGACGCTGGTCGGCGGGAGCGCGCTGCTTCTTGCGCGCAATCCTGTTGTCGACCTGCGCCTGTTCACCGAAAGTGACGCAGACTGGTATGGCGCGGCCTACTCCGCGCCGGCTGCGCTCGAAGTGACTTCAGGCGGGTCGACCGGCGTGTCGCTGGAGGTGCGCAACCAGGGTCGTATCACCTGGGTGAGCTCGGGACCCCATCCGTTCGCGCTCGGCTACCGCTGGCTCAGCGCCGATGGCATGCAGGTGCTCGACGTGCCGCTCACGGAGGTCACGCTGCCGCGCGATGTCAGCCCGGGTGAGAGCGTCCAGCTGCAGGCCAGCGTGCACGTGCCCAATCTGCCGGCGGGCACCTACCGCATTGATTGGGGCATGCTCCAGCGCGACGTGCTCCAGTTCTATGAGCGGGGCTGGGCCGATGCCGAAACCAGGGTGCAGGTCGGACCAGCGCCAGACGGTGCGCCCGCGTCACCGCCGAGCATGACCCTGCGCGACGACAGTGAGGCGCCCTGGGTCGTCGGCCGTATGTACCTGTGGACCGCGGCGCTGCACATGGTCCAGGTGCACCCGCTGCTCGGCGTCGGCCCGGACAACTTCCGCCACTTCTACGGCGCCGAGCTCGGACTGGAGACGTGGGACGAGCGCGTGCAGGCCAACAACCTGTACCTCGAGATCCTGGCGGACCTCGGCATCGCTGGACTGGCCGCCTTCGCGTGGGTCATCGCCCGACCGGTCACCGTGAGCGTGCGCCTGTTTCGCTCGCCAGCCCAGCAGCCCGCCGCCTACCTCCGCCTGGGCGCCGGCGCAGCCCTCGTGGCCTTCCTGGTCCACGGCCTGGCCGATTCCTTCCTGGCCTTCACGCCCACCGCGCTCCTGTTGTGGATGATGCTCGGCCTCCTGTCGGGTCCCCTCCGTGATCAGAACCCGCAGGTTTCGGGGCGCTGATAGGCGAGCAGACGCTGGAGGGGGCGCAGCTCCAGGGGGTAGCTGTAGAAGCCCAGGTGGTAGCGCCATGAGCTGGCGGCGCGGAGGACGAAGCGGCGGACGCCGCGCAGGTCCGGGTTGGTGATGGTCGGGTAGTACGCGCTGAGCACGCGCTCGAAGTCCCGCAGGTGCCGACGGATGGGGTCCGCCAGCCAGGGGATCTGCGCGCTGCGACGCTGGGCGAAGTCCTGCCAATCGTCGCTGATCCACTGCTCGAGCGTCTCAGGAAACGCGAAGCCCTCCGATTTCGCTTCCTCGTATAGCTCGCCCGCCAACGGAACGGGGGTGTACACGTACATGATGATCTCGGTATGCGGATTCACGCGCTTGACCTTGCGGATGAACTCCAGCGTGCCGCGCACGTCAGCCTCGGGATCCGGCGGATTGCCCAATACGAACGAGAACTCCGGCACGATGCCGTACTCGCGCGCCTTTGCCGCCATCGCCAGCGTCTTGTCGGTGGACGCCGAGCCGCCCTTGTTCATGCGCTTGAGCGTCTCGTCGGAGCCCGATTCGGCGCCCATGAACACCATGCGCAGGCCGCTGTCGCGCAGGAGCCGCCAGGATCGGTCGGAGTAGCGCAGCAGCGTGTCGATGCGCGAGTCACCCCACCAGCCGATCCCGAGGTCGAGGATGCGCTCGGCGAACTCAGCCATACGCGCCTCGTGGACAAAGAAATTGTTGTCGTAGAACTCGACCGCGTCGGCGCCATACTCGGTCACCAGGTGGCGGGTGATCGTGGCGGTGCGCTCGGCCGACTGCGCCAGCCAGCGACCGCCGACCATGTTCACCACCGCGCAGAAGTTGCAGAAGAACGGACAGCCGTAGCTGGAGTGATGCGCCAGCGTGCGGTTGCCCATGAACGACTTTCGTGCGTAGCGGCGCACGTCAATGCGCTGGTACGGAAAGTCGGGCATGCTGTCCGGGTGCGGAATCGGCGCGGTGGCGTTGGTGAACGGCATGCCGTCCGGCTGTCGGTACGCCAGACCCGCCAGGTCCGTCGGGTCTTGACCGCTGACGAGCCGCTCCACCAGTGACTGAAAGACGACCTCGCCGTGACCCCGCACGACGTAGTCGACGTAGCCAGACTTGAGACACACGTCCCAGTGCTGAGTGGGAAAATAGCCACCCCAGATGATGCGCAGACCGGGGTGGCGCGCCTTCAGCTCGCGGCACACCGGCACCGCGTCGGCGAGCTGCGGACCCGGCATGACGGTGACGGCCAGCATGTCGGCACCGTCGCGGACGTAACGATCGAGCGTCTCGAGCGCGTTGCGGTCAAGATTGCCGTCGACAATGGCATAGTCGTGGCGACCTTCCAGCAGCGCGCCCAGCGCCAGCAGCGACAGCGGCATGACCGGCTTGCGCCGCGCCGAGCTGGGCGGGTTGTACATAACTAGCACGGGCGCACCTGGTACACCTGCATCACTTCATTGGTGAAGTCGCGCGTCGCGACGGCTTCACGCCTGAAAGCGTTTGCCTCCAGCGCGTGCAGAAACGTTTCACGCTCACCGTCCGACGATAGCACCAGCAGCGCGTGCCCGCCTGGCGACAGATGCGACATCAACTGGGAGGCGAAGCGCTCCGGGATGTCCGTCGACCGCCAGGCATGGTCCAGGCCGTCGCGCGGCACGCCGCGGTAATACGGCGGATTGAACAGCACCACGTCGAAGCGCTCGGCGGTTACGGGCGCGAACAGGTCGCCCTGTCGAACGTCGAGCTCGACCTCGTTGAGGAGGGCGTTGATGCGCGTGCAGCGGACCGCCGACGGATTGATATCCACGGCCGTCACGGCGCAGCCCCGCCGGGCTGCCGCGACACCCGCCGCGCCCGAGCCGCAGCCGAGGTCCAGCACGCGCGATCCGGGCGGCAGCAGCTCTAGCCGCGAGAGCTGCCGAACGAGAAACTCGCCCGAGCGCAGCAGCTTCGGGTTGAACACCTCCGGCAGCACCACCAGGGGCAGCCCCTCCACGTGCTCGACGACCACGCTGTGGTACTTGCGCCGGTCGATCAGCGCCAGCTTCACGCGCAGGAGCGCGCGCCAGGCACGTCGCTGAAGGCTCCAGTTGAGCGGCGCCGCCGCGGCGACGCTCACGCCCGCTCCACCTCGCGCTCGGTCAGCAGCATGCCCAGACGGCCCAGCCTGGCGTTGACGAACGACTTTGCCAGCCGCGGGTAGCTGGGCGAGGAGCTGTGCCGCTGGCGGTGGAGGGCAACTTCGTTGACCATCCAGCGCGTGGCGAAGTCGTAATAGCGCGGCGAATGGCGGCCTGCCACCGTGTAGTCGCGGTCGGAGCCGCGGTCCCACGCGCGCCGCGCGATCACTCGATCCGAGACGGACGCGTAGTACGGCGTGCCCTTGATCGGATACGCCACAGTGGTCAAGAACGTATTTGGTCCGGCCTGTTTGAGGTGTTCCACGGTCGCCTCGAGGTCCTGGCGCTCCTCGCCCTCGTAGCCGAGCATGATGAACATGCCCACTTCAATGCCGTACTTCTGCAGCAGGTGGACCATCGCGCGCACGCGCTCGGCGTTGGTGCGGCGCTTCATCGCATCCAGCACTTTCTGGGAGCCGCTCTCCGCGCCAAGCCACAGGCGATAACAGCCCATCCGCGCCAGCGTTTGAACGACCTCTTCGTTCAGACGGTCCTCACGCGAGATCGTCTCGAATGGCAGGCGGAAGCCGCGGCGCTCCATCTCGGCGGCGTACTCGTACAACCACTTGTGGTTAATGGTGAACACGTCGTCCGCGTACCACAGCAGGTCCGGAGCGTAGGTGCTGACGATGTGCTCGACTTCGTCGACGACGTTCTTCGGCGAACGACGTCGATGCGAGTAGCCGAACACGGAATGGCTGCACCAGGTGCACGTGAATGGACAGCCCCGAGCGGTGATCAGTGATACGGAGCCCATGCCGTGGTGCTTGCGCCAGACCTCGACGTAGGCGCGCTGGTCGATCGCGGCGCGATCGGGAAACGGCTGGGCATCCAGGTCGGCGATCATCGGCCGCGGTTCGGTGCGCACGATCTCGCCGCTCGAATCGCGGAAGGCGATGCCAGAAATCCGCCCGAGGTCCTTCAGGCCGTGTTGTCGAAGGTGCGGGACCAGGTCTTCGAGCGTCAGCTCACCCTCGCCGACGGCCACCACATCGGCGCCACGTGAGAGGTATTCGTCCAGGTAGTTCACCGGGTCCGGCCCGCCCACCACGACCAGGCTGCCAGCCCGCTTCGCGCTGGCGATGACCTGGAGCACCCTGGAGCGCGTCATCAGATTGGAGTAGATGCCCACAATCGGCGGTTGTGTTTCGCGCAGGTGCGTTTCAAGCTGCTGGAGGGACGCGAACGTGGTATCGAAAATCGAGGTATCGATACCACGTGCCTTCAGGTGCGAGCTGATGTACAGCAGGCCCAGCGGTGGATACGGCTTCATCACCGCCAGCTCGTGCGGATCCTCGTACAGGAAGTAGCCGTGCGTGAGGAGAAGATCCATCTATTCGGTCGCGGCTTCCACCGGCACCAGATTGATCAGTCCCTGGTGCGGCGCACGCGCACGGCGCTCCAGCTCGAGGCGGAGCACCGGCAGCGCAAGTCTCGAGTAAACGATGCTCAGCGCCAGACGAGCATGGCGCTTGTCGAGTCGACGCGACCGCAGCCCCTGGAGCAGGTCGTCCCAGGCGCGCTGCGCGCGAAACTCGCGGTGCAGCACGCGGTGCAGCCAGCGGTAGAACGCGGTACTGAACGGCCCGTTGTACAGCATGGCCAGGTCTTCCGAGTCCTGCCAGTTACGCTTGCTGCCAAGCTCGTGCTGAACGGCGGCGAAAAAGCGCGTGCCGGGCAGCGGGTACGATACGGACATACCGATGTCATCCGGTCGGCAGTCCCGCACCATCTGGAGTGTCCGCTCGATGTCCTGGCGCGTTTCGCCGGGATAGCCGAACTGCAGAAAGAAACCCACCTGGATACCGGCCGCGTGCAGCCGGCGAGCGGCCTGATAAATATCGTCGACGTGGGTGCCCTTCTCCATCGCGTCGAGGATCTTCTGGGAACCGGACTCCGCGCCGATCCACACGCGCTGCGCACCCGCGCGACGCAGCGCATCGATCGTGTTGCCCTTCAAGATCAGGTCGGCGCGCTGCAGGCTCTTGAATGGCAGCCGCGCGCGGTGTTCTTCGACCAGGTCGGCGAATCGCTCCACCCAGCCCGGAATCAAGCCGAAGATGTCGTCCACGAACCAGACGTGGTCCGGCTGGTAGGTGCGCTTCAGCCAGGCGACCTCCGCCACGACGTTTTCCGGCGAACGGACGTGGTAGCGCTGGCCCCAGATTGGTTTGGCGCACCAGTTGCAGTGGTACGGGCAACCGCGCGAGGTCGCCAGATTCATCGAGTAGTAGCCGTGACGCTCCATCCAGATGGAGCGGTAGCGTGGGATATCCACCAGGTCCCAGGCCGGGAACGGTAGGGCATCGAGGTCCTTCAGGTCGGCGCGGCGCGGAGTGATGACTACTTGACCGGCGCGTTCGAAGGCCAGGCCCAGGATGGACTCAAGATTCGCTGGCTGACGCAGCAGGTGATCGACAACCTCACCTAGCGTTTGCTCGCCCTCGCCGATCAGCACGTACTGGGCGCCGGCTTTGATGTACGCCTCGGCGTGGTCGGTCGCATCCGAGCCGGCCACAATGACCGTGCAGCCGCGGCGGCGGGCCATGTCGATCATGGCGAACGCCGCTTGCCGCATACGCAGCAGGCACATCTTCGACAGGTAGTTGAAGTTGTCCTCGTACAGCACCGCGATGCGCGGTTTCACCCGGTTGAGCGCCTGATCCCACTCGGACTCTGATTCGGCGAGCATGGCGTCGAACAGTGCGACGTCGTAGCCGCGACTGCGCAGATAGCTCGCGGCGTATAGCGTCCCGAGCGGCGGGTATGGCTGCATCGCTGCCCATAGCTTCGGATCGAAGCGCAGGAAGTACGACTGCCCGAAGAGCACCTTGTCAGAGGTCGATTCGTGAAGCGTCACGGCAGGCGCTCCTCCAACGCACGCATCCTCTCCTCGTAGCGCGACAGGGTGAGATGGCCGTGGTCGCCGAAATGGCCCTTGCACCAGTCCGGACCGAAGGCTGCCTCGACGTGGGCGTAGCCGCGCTGGCCGAGCTTGCGCATTTTGCGCGTCATCTCCCAGCGCTCGAGCGGACCACACAGCCGGCTGCGCAACGTGCGCTCCAGCAGGCGTCGGGTTCGGCGGACACTGGCCTCGACTGGCGCCACGCGACGCGGCGCCCCGCCGGCATTCGGCAGGTACGTATCGGTCCAGCGGTTCAAGGCGCGCAGGCGCTGGTAGGTGGCCATGCCAGTCAACGGCACCATCTGGGCGACCTCGTGAGCCGTGAACAGGTTGCGGTCGTCCAGCACCAGTGCCTGCTCCGACAGGAAATAGTTGGGGCATAACTCCGTGCCGCGAAGGGCGGCCAGGCGCACCAGGCCGACGATGAGCGCGCGACACACCCACAGACGCCCCGGCTCGGTGACGACCAGGTAGTCGATGTCCCCATCGGCCATGTTGTCCATTGCCAGCGCACCAGTCACCGCCACCATGCGCACGAAAGGCAAGTTGCCCATCGTGTGGCCATAGCGAACCGCACGCCGCCAGTACTCGGCCGCGACCGTGGCACGGGCGCGCCGCGTTTCGACGGCCGATTCCCGCCCTTCCAGGGTGAAGTAGCGGCCGCATCGTGCAAGCACGGCTGGCCTACCGTTGCTCAGCACGGCGCGAACCATGCCGCGGCTCGCGGGTACACCGACGAGGTAGCGATGGATCTCGTCGGCCGTGAGTGGATAATCGAAGACGTCCGCGTACGCCACCGCCTGGACGATCGCCCGCTCCAGGGCGGCGCGGCTGGGCTCAGCGCCGCTCCGCCGTCCCTCAGCCGAGGCGG
>CBJLVJ010000029.1:0-11146 GCA_966426465.1 uncultured bacterium
GGTACGCGTACAGGTGCGAAGGTGACACCTCAGCGGCCGGACAGGGCAGCCGCCTCGTGCGCCTCGCGGCTGATCTGCTCGGCCAGGCTGGCGCTGGCGCGGGCAACGGCATTGGTCGGCCGTGTGGTGAGCAGCGACTCACCCCGCAAGGCCGCCTGGCTGGGAGCATCGCCACCGTGAGCGATATCGGTCCACGGCGTGGCGGTCGCCGACGCGAGCTCGGCCACGCCAATGCCCGAATAGGGCTGGGGGTGGTTGAGCACGTAGCTGATGCGCTCAGGCTCCAGACGCAGCACGTCGAAGAAGATGCGGCGGCTCTCGTGAATGTCGGACAGGGCGGCGCGCTCGGGTGTGGCCACCACCAGTACACGATCCGCCAGCTCGAGCCCGACAAGGGTCACGTCGTTGAATGAATGGGGCAGGTCGAGCACGATGTGCCCGAAGTAGCGCCGCAGCGCGGTCACCGCCGAGCGCACGTGCTCGCCGCTGATTGCCTGGCCTTCTTCCGGATGCGAAGCAGCAGGGAAGACGCGCAGCGAGCTTGCGTGCTTCAGCAGGTAATGGTCGAGGCCACCGCGGTCGATCCCGCGCAGCGTCACCGGCGAAACCTGGGCGAGCACGGCGCGTGGCTCCAGCCACAAATTGGACAGCACGTGGCCGAAGAGCACGTCCAGGTCCAGCAGAACGGTATCGTCGGGATGTCGCTCAGCCAGCGCGACCGCCAGGTTGATCGCCAGCGTGGTCACCCCTGCGCCGCCGCGAGGCGAGTACACCGCGGTGACGAATCCGCGCTGGGAGCGCGTCTCTTCGGGCGCGGATTCGGCGGCCAGCCTGGCGTTGGCCTGCCCCTGCCGCTGAGCGATGAGCGTGGCGAGGTACTGCAGCGCCGGCTCGTGTGTGCCGAGCAGGTTGTCGAAATCAGCTCGGCTCAGGCGCAACACCGACGCGTCTTCGATCGCCTCGGCGCCCGTCACGTAGCTGGTTTCGGCCATGAAGGCGGCTTCGCCGACGATCTCGCCTGGACCCAGGAAGTGGAGCACGCGCTCACTGCCTGGTCGATCGGCTATGAACACGCGGAAACGCCCCGACTCGACCAGGTACAGCGCATCGGCGGCCTCACCGGCCTGGTACAGAGGTTTGCCAGCGGGAATGCGGCGCCGATGCAGGCGCTTGCGCACCTGCTCGCGCACGGCGGGTTCGAGCAGCGCCAGAAACGGCGCGTGGTCGGCCGCGTGTCCCGCTCCCCCTTCGCGGCCTCGCGAGAACGGCGGAAGACGCATCGATCCAACCGGGGACTGTAGCACGGTCCTTCCGGTACGTTCGTCCCTCCCCGGGCAGCGCGCCACCGGCCGATGATGCCTGCAGACGGTCGGTCGTTCGCAACCTGGCGAGCCACGACTGGCATACGCAATGCAACAGAAGGTGAGTCAGATGAGCGTAGTTGTCCCATTTCCAGGAGTACGCACCGCTTCGCGCGGCGGTCAGCGAAGTGCAGGCAGCTACGCGTCCAGCGGAGCGCATCCGGCACGCGCCGGGAGCGTGATGAGCTGGTTACGACCCGTCACGTGCGACTGCTGTGGTCGACCAACGCTCGGCACGCGCATGGGCGAGGACCGCAGCACGCTCTGTCGCCACTGCTGCCCGCCGAGCATCGCCTGAGGTCGGGCTGGACGCGTCGATTGGACGCGTCCGGGGGTGGGGTCGCTACACTGGCCACCTCGCGTGGGGTATCGGTGGTAGCCGCGCGCGAGACGTACATTGGCGCATCCTGGGTGCTCGGGGGTGGTGGCGGGCCGCCGTGCAGGCACAAGCGACATGGGCGCTCCCTGGTGGAATCGTTGGTCCAGATATGGGCGATGGGCAGCCGGTCTGGCTGGGTCTGCTCGGAGCCTTCCGTTTGCTCAGCCGCGGGCGGCTCATCCCTGTTCGCGCGGGGGGCAAGACCGAGGCGCTCCTGGGATGTCTCGGCAGCGCCACGCGACAGGGCGTCCCACGTGAGCTGCTGTTGCACGGCTTGTGGCCAGACAGCGACCTGCAGCTCGCCTCCAACGCCCTGAACAACCTGGTGCATGCGCTGCGTCGCCTGCTGGGCGACGCGCTCGGCGGCGCGCCGCCCGTCGTCCACAGCGCCGGCTATTACCGACTGAACCACGAGGCCGGCGTCGCCGTCGACGTCAGCCTGTTCAAGTCGCTCGCGATGCAGAGCGGATGGCACGCGCGCGCGGGTGACCGCACGGCCGCCGCGCACGTGGCCGAGCAGGCCGTCCACCTCTATCGCGGCGACCTCAGCTTCGGCACGAGCGCCTACGCCATCTTCGAGCGTGACCGGCTGCGGGCCACCTGCCTGGGGCTCCTGATGCGTCTGGCGGACGACGCGTTCGAGCGTGGCGACTTCGAGGCGTGTGCCACCTTCGCGCTGCGCCTGCTCGATTACGACCCGTGCCGCGAAGACGCCCACCGTGTGGTCATGCGTTGCCATGTCAGGCGGGGCGAGCGGGCGCAAGCGTTGCGTCACTACCAGACCGTGCGAGCCGTGCTCAAGGCCGAATTCGACGCTCAACCTGAGCCGATCACCACGGCGCTGTACGAACAGGTACGTCTCGACCCAGGCTCGATCTGAACCTGATCCAAACCTGACGTACGGCATGGTCCGAGGCGCGCGTTACCTGAGCCGAACCTGAGGGCCGGCCCCGATGCTGGCGCCACGCCCGCCGTGCCTCGGTGAGGCGCTGTTCTTCAAGCGACCAGCGCGGGTCGCATGACCGACATGGGGGTCCCGAATGGCAGGACAAGACGTGCAGCCGGAAGAGGGTCGGCCGATGGCGCGGCGGACGCTGATCAAAGCCATGGCCGCGGTGGCAGGCGCGGTGGCGATCGCGCCGTCGGGCGTGCTCGCGGCGCCGGAGGATCAGGCAGCGCCGCCCGTGCCCGGCGGCGCTGGCCCGGCCACCCCGCCGACCACCACCACCAACCCACCCCGCGACTTCACTGCGCCGTCCGTGTACTTCAACGACCCGGACGTGCTCACGGTCGATCCGGCCTTCAACGACCTGGTCCAGGGCAACACGACCATTGCGCGCCTGTGGCACGGCGACGTCAACGGTAAACCGATCCTGTGGGCGGAAGGCCCGGCCTGGAATAGGCAGGGGCGCTACCGGCTGTGGAGCGATATTCCAAACAGCCGCCAGTTGCGCTGGCTCGAGGATGACGGCCATGTGAGCGTCTTCCGCGAACCGTCGAACAACAGCAACGGCAACACCTTCGACTTTCAGGGTCGCCAGATCTCATGCGAGCACCTGATGCGGCGGGTCGTCCGCTACGAGCTCGACGGATCGGTGACGGTCCTGGCCGACTCGTTCCAGGGCAAACGATTGAACTCGCCTAATGACGCCGTGCCGCATCCCGACGGCAGCGTCTGGTTCACCGACCCACCCTACGGTGGACAGCTGTACGAGGGCGACGTCGATCAGTCGGGCGGGCCTACCAACCCGAGCGGCAAAATCAACGCGGGCGCGGGCCAGCCAGCCGGCTTCCCGGCGTTCAAGCGCGAGCTACCCACCAACTGCTACCGCTGGGACCCGAGCGGTTCGCTGTCGATGGTCGTGAGCGAAGACCAGGTGCACGACCCGAACGGAATCCTGATGTCGCCCGACTACAAGACGCTGTACGTGATCAGCACAGGCAAGGGGCCGGGCGACACCGTCGGCGGTGACGGCAACATCTACCAGTTCGACGTCTCGGCCGATGGCAAGTCGGTGTCCAACAAGCGCCTGTTCACCGACTGCACCATCGACGGCATCAAGTGCGGACCCGATGGGATGCGCGCCGACGTGTTCGGCAACGTGTGGGTCTCGAGCAACGCTGGCCGCAACGTGGGCTACAACGGCGTGACCTGTTGGGATCCCTCAGGCAAGCTGCTGGGCCGCATCCGCATCCCCGAAGTCGTCGGCAACCTGACCTTTGGCGGGGTCAAGCGCAACCGCATCTTCATGGCCGGCAGCACGTCGCTGTATGCCGTGTTCGTCGGCGTGCAGGGGGCTGCGCCGGGCTGATCTGGAGCGCGCCGCCGCACATCCTGGCCGTCGCGCGGCGCACAACTCTTCTATCTGGGCCGGTCGCGAGCTATCATCCGCCGACACGTTCCAACTCATGTCGTCGAAGGGTCAGAAGATCGCTATGCGGGAACTCGTCCAGATCGAGTCGCTCTCGGAGCATGCCTGCGGGCAACCAAGCATTGAACGCTGGCACGTGTTCGAGCCTGTAAGTGGCCGCTGGTCGTGGTTCCGCGTCTTCGGCTGCTGCGATCAGGTGGTCGTGGAAGCGTCCGACGAGGAGAAAGAGCAACCGCGCGTCCGTCGCGCTGCCTGATCTCAGGCGAGCAGATTCTTCAAGAGCTCCTCGGCAGTGGCCGGGTTGGCCTTGCCGCGGGTGGTCTTCATGACCTGCCCCTTGAGGAAGTTGATGGCAGTCGCTTTGCCTGACCGGTAGTCGGCCACGGCGGCCGGGTTGGCGTCGATCGCCGCGCGCACGGCCTCCTCGAGCGCGGACGAATCGGACACCTGCGCCAGGCCAAGCTCGTCGACCAGGACGCGGGGTGCCTTGCCTGTCTCGCATACCGTCGCCAGCAACTGGCGCGCCGTCGAAATACCGATCACCCCCTGGTCGACGAGGCGGATCAGCTCGGCCAGGTTGTTGGGGCTGAGCGACGGCTCCCCATCAGTCCGCAGGCGCGCCACGTCATTTTGAATCCAGTTGGCGGCTTTCTTGGGATCGGCGCCAGCCGTCGTTGTCTGCTCGAACAGGCGCGCCGCCCAGAGATCGGTCGACAGAAGCTCGGCGTCGTAGTCGCCCAGCCCGAAGGCCTCCATGTAGCGTGCTCGGCGCGCGCCAGGCAGCTCTGGCAACCGCCGCCGCAGGTCCTCGAGCCAGGCACGCTCGACGAAGACGGGCGGCAGGTCCGGCTCGGGAAAGTAGCGATAGTCGTGCGCTTCCTCTTTCGAGCGCTGGCTGACGGTTACGCCGCGATCGTCCACCCAGCCGCGCGTTTCCTGCTGGATGGCCTCGCCACGCTCCAGCAGCTCTGTCTGGCGGGCGATCTCGAATTCGAGCGCTCGCTGCACGGAGCGAAACGAGTTCAGGTTCTTGACTTCAACTTTGGTGCCCAGGCGCGTCTCACCCACGGGTCGGAGCGACACGTTGACATCGCAGCGCAGCTGACCCTTCTCCATATCGGCGTCGCTGACGCCGAGCGTGCGCAGAATCGCGCGCAGCTTGAGCAGGTAGGCGCGGGCTTCGCCGGGCGAGCGGATCTCGGGTTTTGAGACCATCTCCATCAGCGGCACGCCTGAGCGGTTGAAGTCGATCAGCGAGCCGCCCGGTACGTGGGTGAGCTTGCCGGTGTCCTCCTCGAGGTGGACCCGCTCGAGCTCGATGCGCCGGGTGCCCAAGCCATCGCTGCTGATCTCGAGCCAACCGCCTTTGACCAGCGGCAGGTCGTATTGCGAGATCTGGTAGCCCTTCACGAGGTCGGGATACGGGTAGTTCTTGCGATCGAACTTGGTGGCCTCAGGGATGTCGGCGTTCAGGGCCAGGCCGGTGAGCAGGGTGTACTCGACCGCCACGCGGTTCATCACCGGCAGCACGCCTGGCATTCCCAGGCAGATCGGGCACACGTGCGTATTGGGCGCTGCGCCCGCATAATCGCTCGCGCAGCCGCAGAACATCTTGCTTCGGGTCGCCAGCTGCACGTGGCACTCCAGGCCGATGACGACCTCGTAGCCGTTGTCAGGCACGAGCCCTCGCCTCCATTTGCGCCACCGGCGAGCGCAATGTGTGCCAGTCGGTGGACTGCTCGAACGCGTGGGCGATGCGCAGGACCGTCGGCTCGTCGAGCGCCTTGCCGATGATCTGCAGACCGACGGGCAGGCCGTCGACCATGCCCGCAGGCACGCTCACACCGGGCAGGCCGGCCAGGCTGGTGGGGATCGTGAACAGGTCGTTCAGGTACATGGCCAGCGGATCCTGCGTCTTGGCCCCGAGAGGAAAGGCGACGTTGGGCGACGTCGGACCGACCACGGCATCGAAACGCTCGAAGACCCTGTCGAAGTCCTGCTTGATCAGGGTGCGGACCTTCTGGGCTTTGAGGTAGTACGCGTCGTAGTAACCCGAGGAAAGCGCGTACGTGCCGAGGATGATCCGCCGCTTCACTTCGGGCCCGAAGCCCTCGCCGCGCGTGCGCTCGTAGACGTCCCACAAGCCGGCGCCCGGCTCGCGAATGGACAGGCCGTACTTGACCCCGTCGTAGCGCGCCAGGTTGGCGCTGCACTCGGCCGGCGCGATCAGGTAATACGTCGCCAGACCATACTGAGTGTGTGGCAGGCTGACCTCGTCGAGCTCCGCCCCCAGACTCTCGAGGTGGTTGATGGCTGCCTTGACGCGGGCGTCTACCGCCGGCTCCATACCTTCGACCGAGAAATACTCGCGCGGCAGCGCCAGACGCACGCCGTCGAGGCTCACGTCGCCCAGGGCTGAGGTGTAGTCGGGTACTGGCGCCTGCAGCGAGGTCGAATCGCACGGGTCATAGCCGGCGATTGCATTCATCACCAGTGCGCAGTCCTCGACCGTACGAGTGAATGGACCGATCTGATCGAGTGACGAGGCGAAGGCGATCAGACCATAGCGGCTGACGCGTCCGTAGGTCGGCTTGAAACCCACCACGCCGCACAGCGCGCCAGGTTGGCGGATCGAGCCGCCGGTGTCTGTGCCCAGCGCAAACGGGGCGAACTCGGCGCCGACAGCCGCCGCCGAACCGCCACTCGAGCCGCCGGGCACCCGCTCCAGGTCCCATGGGTTGCGGGTCGGGAAATACGCCGAGTTTTCGGTGGACGAGCCCATCGCGAACTCGTCCATGTTCGACTTACCGAGCAGCACCGTGCCCGCTTCGGCCAGGCGCCGGGTGATCGTGGCGTCCTCGATGGGCACGAAGCTTTCGAGCATCTTCGAACCGGCCGTGGTGCGAATGCCGCGCGTGGTCAAGACGTCCTTGAGGATCATCGGCACTCCGACGAGCGGACCGCCATCTCCCGCCGCGATCCGTTCATCGGCGCGTCGGGCCTGCTCTTCGGCGTACTCGCGCGTGACTGTGAGCAGGCTGCGCACGGTGGAGGCATCGAGCGCTTCGATGCGTTCGAGGTGCGCACGGGCAACCTCGAGCGCGGACACCTGGCGTTGGCCAAGCAAGTCGCGCAGCTCGCGGATCGACAGCGAGGTCAGCATCAATCGAGCACCGGCGGCACGAGAAACTGACCCTCGCGCGTGGCGGGCGCGTTGCGCAGGATCTCGTCGATGGGCCACGACGGGCGCACCTCGTCGTCACGCATGACGTTATGCAGCGGAATCACCTGTGCGGTCGGAGGGATGGCCGACGTGTCGAGCTGTCGCAGCGCCTGCATGGCCTCCAGGATGTGGTCGAGCTCGGCGGCGAGACGGTCCATTTCGCCTTCCGACAGCCCGAGCCTGGCCAGTCGCGCGACGTGCTGTACCTCGGCGCGGGTGATGGTCATTCGGCCACGAGTATAGGGTTACGTCTGGCGCCTCAGGCGAGCCTGGACCAGCGCGAAGACGGCCTGGACTTCCGTCACACCCAGCGCGAGTAACAACAGGATGTACACGAGACTTGCCAGCAGCGCAGCGACGAGCAGTCCGACCAGGCCGCCCAGGGGCAGCAGGAACGGCCACATAACGAGAAGGAGTACGCCGACGAGGGCGGCGGCAGGTACGACCCGAGCCAGGAACGGCAAGAGCGCCGAGCCCAAGCGCAGGCCCGGCAGCGAGCGGCGCAACAGGAACAGCAGGATGAGCGCGTGGCTGCTGTTCTGGACCGCGTTGGCCAACGCCAGACCGCGCGCCTGCAGCACACCGATCGTGGCCAGGGCGACTCCCAGATAAATAAAGACGCACACCACTCCGACCAGGACTGGCGTGCGCGCGTTCTGGCGCGCGTAGAAGGCGTTGATCAACAGCAAATCCACGGCGGTCAGCGGCAGCATCGGCGAGTAGAACAGGAAGATCGCGGCGGTGCGTGCCGTGTCGGCGGACTGGAACGCGTTGCGCTCGAATAGCACGGCGACTAGCGGCTGCGACAGAGCAGCCAGCGCGGCAAACGCGGGCAGCATCAACAGCAGCACGAGCTTCAGGCCGAAAACCAACGCGGCGCGGTAGTCCGGCAGACTGCTCTCGGCCGCGTCGCTGAAGCGCGACAGCGTGGGCAAGATGGCAAACGACACGGCGAGTCCGACGATGCCGAGCGGAAACTGAATCACCCGCGTGGCGTACTCCATGGAGGTCAGGCTGCCTTCGGGCAAGCGCGAGGCGAGGTTCCGATCGATGAACTGGCCCGCGGCGGTGACGATCAGGCCGGCGGCGACCGTGCCGCCGAGGCGCAGCACGCGCCGCACGCCCGGGTCTGACAGGTCAACGCGGGGTCGGTACGCCCGCCAGAACGCTCGCAGACCACTGGCCTGTAGAACGAACTGCGCCAGCGCGCCCAGGACCAGGCCAACCGCCAGCGCAGTGACACCGAGCGGCCGCGCCAGCAGCAGGATGCCGACGATGATGCCCACGTTGTAGGAGGCCGTCGCGAAGGCGGGCAGCGCGAAGCGGTTCTGGGCATACAGGACACTGGTGAGCACGCCCGCCAGGCCCTGGAAGATCACCGAGAGCAGCGCGATACGCATCAGGCCGGCTGCCAACGCGCGCTGGTCCGGAGACGAAAACCCGCTGCCGATCACGCCCACGAGCGGATCGGCGAAGGCCGCCAGCACCACGGCCAGGGTGACAAATGCGAGACCAGCCAGGCTGAAGATCGCCCCGACCAGCCGCCAGAGCTGGCGCTCGTCGCGCGCGTGCTGGACGAACACGGGCACAAACGCGGCTGTGCTCACCGTCCCGACGAGCAGGTCGTACAGGATGGTCGGCACCGTTCGGGCCAGCACGTAGGCGTCGGTTCCGGCTGTGGCGCCGAACGTCGAGGCGATCACCACGTCCCGCACCAGCCCGAGGCCGCGGCTCAGGATGTTGCCCAGGCCTATGACCGCCGCCGCGCTGGCGACGCGCCGGTGGGTGGCGCTGGCGACGCTGCTACCCTGATCCGGGCGTGGCGTTACTGGCGCGGTTCGCATGTGGCTGCAAGCAGCGGGTCGAGATTCCGGCCCCGCCACAGGTTCGGTGCGCCGAGCATGGCGCAGTGGCTGTCCTGGTGCAGACGCCGCGCGGCCAGGTGCGCTACGCGACCCAACCGCTGGCGCGGCCTGCTGGTCTGGACGGTCAAAGGGCTGAGCATCGCGCGCTACCGTGAACCGTTTGTAGCACCCGCACGCGGGGACCACCGCTGTGGCGGGCCTATACTCGGCGGGCGTGGCACCGGCGCGGCATCGCGTGGCTCGTTCGGCGCGACGCGGAGGTGGACGGTCCTGGTGGTGGCTGCTGCTGCTGGTTCTGATTGGCGCGGGCGTTGTTGCCGCGCGCAGCATGGGCCGCCCGCTAGCTGAGCTGCCCCGTTCGGCCGAGCCGACGCTGGTAGCCGCTGCACCGGCCGCCACCAGCACACCAGCGGCTCAGGCGTTCCAGGTGGTGGCGACGCCTGCCGCGCCGCGACCCACGGCGACGCCACCGCGCCCGACGAGCCTGGCAACGCCGACGCGGCCCGCCATGACCACTCCACCTCGCGCGGCGACGCCGATGCCGGCTGTGGCCACGCCGGGTAGTGCCTCGGCTACGTCCACGCCGGAGGCGGCAACGGCGCCAACCAGTGCCCCGACGACGTCTACGTCCACGTCTGCACCGGCGCTGGCGCCCGCCGCGACTCCGCCGCACCTCGCGACTCCGACGCACCTCGCCACGGAGGCAAGCGTGGCCTTGACCTTCGACGCCGGCGCCGACCGCGGCTACGCCGAGGACATCCTGGACATCCTCCAGGAAGAGCACGCCACGGCCAGTTTCGGGGTTACCGGCCAGTGGGCGCGCGCCAATCCCGACCTGGTGCGTCGCATGGCCGCCGATGGCCACCTGGTGTTCAACCACACGCTCGATCACCGCTCGTTCACGGGTGTTTCCGACCAGCTGGGTGGGCTGTCGGCAGCGCGCCGACGGGCCGAGCTGGAAGACGCGGACGCTATTCTCGCGCCACTCATCGGCCACACCACGCGGCCGTACTACCGCCTGCCCTACGGCGACGACGACGCGCGCGTGCTGGCCGACGTCCAGCCTGCCGGCTACACGCACAAGATCGGCTGGACCGTTGACTCGCTGGGTTGGCGAGGGACGCCGTCGGCTGAGATTGTGGCGCGGTGTCTCAAGCTGGCTGTCCCGGGCACGATCTACGTGTTCCACGTTGGTCGCGCGTCGCAGGACGCGATCGCCCTACCGCAACTGATGCAAGCCCTGCGCAACCGCGGCTTCGGGTTCCGGCGCGTGGACTAGCGACACCACCGGTTGTGTAGTAAGCTCGTTCTATACAAGATGTCGTCGTCCCACGTGACAAAAGCACAACATCTGGGGCCGAGCCGCTTGAAAACGGTCCGGGGCACGCCTATCCTCGACGCCAGTGTCGAGGCCAAACGCGTGAGCGACCTCTGCACCCCAGAGGCGCCACCTGACGGCGCTCGCGCGCGTATCCTGGGCTGGTTGGCCGAGGGCGCACGTGAGGTGACCTGGGCGCTCTGCTCGCTCCCGCGTGAACGTTGGGCCGAAGCACCCCCCGCGGCCTTGAGCGAGTGGCCAGCGCTTCGCCACGCTCGACATCTCGCGCTCCGCGAGACGTACCTGACGCTCCCGACGGTACGCCAGGTACTCGGCGAGGTCAGCAGCGAAGCTGCATCATCGATGGCCGACCTCGCGCACGCCGACGCGGCCTGGGATCCCACGACGGCGAGTGAATCCGCTGAGGCTATCGTGCGTGGCCTGGGCACTACCCGCTTCGAGCTGCTGCAGCGGCTCGAGAGCGCTCCCGATGAGGTGTGGGAGCGGCCGTTCGCCGCGCCCATTGCGTCCGACCCCTGCGACTGGTCGGGCGTGATCCATCCCGTTCAGCTCGACTGGCTCATGCTGCACGCTCGCCAGCATGAGCTGGCGCACCTGGCTGCGATCT
>CBJLVJ010000030.1:0-10929 GCA_966426465.1 uncultured bacterium
GGGCCGGCGCCACGGTTCAAACCACCGCCCACGCCGCCGCCGCCACCACCGCCGAAGCCGCCGCCGTGCATCATGACACGAGCTCCTTCTCGAGCTCGCCGGCGCTGAAGTAGCGGTCGCGCAGCTCCACGACCTCCTCCGGCTCGGCCAGCTGGCTCGCATGGATCTGTCGGTACACCTCGCTGGACTCCAGCAGCTCGTCATGCGTGCCGCTATCCACCAGGCGCCCATTCTGGAGGACCAGGATCACGTCTGCTGCGCGCACCGTCGACAAGCGGTGGGCGATCACGAACGTCGTCCGGCCGCGCATCAGGTCCATCAGCGCCGCGCGGATCAGACCCTCCGTAGCGGCGTCCACCGCCGACGTGAACTCGTCGAGGATCAGGATCCTGGGGTCCATCAGCAACGCCCGCGCAATCGCCACGCGCTGCTTCTGGCCGCCCGACAACGATACACCGCGTTCGCCGACGCGCGTGTCGAGGCCCCTCGGCAGGCGGGCGATGAATTCGTCGGCACGTGCTGAGCGTGCCGCCCACTCGATGTCCTCGTCGGTCGCGTCGCTCTTGCCGAAAGCGATGTTCTCGCGGATGGTGCCCGAAAACAGGGTGGTTTCTTGCATCACGATGCCGATCTGGCGCCGCAGCGAGCCGAGGTCCACGTCGCGCACGTCGTGGCCGTCGATCAGCACTCGGCCACTGGTCACGTCGTAGAAGCGCGGGATCAGGTTGGCGACCGTCGTCTTGCCTGAACCGGTGGCGCCGACCAGCGCGATCGTCTGGCCTGGCCTGGCCTGGAAGCTCATGTGCTCGAGCACGGCCCGGCCCGGGTGGTACTCGCAGCTCACGTCCTGCAGCTCCACCTCGCCCCGGATCTGCTCCAGCTCCACCGCATCCGGCGGACTCGACACGTCGATCGGTGTATCGAGCACTTCCATCACGCGCTCCGCCGAAGCCGCGGCTCGGGAGGCCATCGACATGAGAAAGCCGCCCTGGCGCACCGGCCCGACGATCTGCAACAGATACGCGTAGAACGCGACCAGCTCACCAATCGTGAGCTGTCCACCAATGACGAGCACGCCGCCGACCCACAGCATCACGACCGTGGCGCCGTTGGCAATGAAATTCAGCAAGGGCGTGTTGAACGACTGCAACCGGGTGGACTCGAAGTAACGCTGATAGAGCTGCTCGTTGGCCGCGTCAAAGCGTTCGATCTCGCGCTGCTCCTGGCCAAACGCTTTGACTACGCGCGCGCCAGCGGCGTTGTCCTGGACCAGCGTGGCCACCACGGCGACCTGGTCCTGTACGGCACGGAACATCGGCCGCATGGCACGGCTGAAGCTCGCCGCGCGCCAGTACAGCAGCGGCAGGATCACCAGCGAGAGCAGCGCCAGCTTCCAGTTCATCCACAGCAGCGCGACGGCCACGCCGACCACCAGCAGCACCAGGTTGAAGATCATCAACAGGCCGCGCCCGGTGAAATTCTTGAGCTGCTCCACGTCGGACATCGAGCGCGTGAGCAGGTCGCCCGTCTGGGCCTGATCGTGGAAGCTGAACGACAGCTGCTGGATGTGCGCGTACAGCGCGCGACGCAGCTGGTAGCTGCCGCCCTGGGCAGCGGACTCGCCGAGGTAGTTCTGGCCGAAGGCGCACAGCCCGCGCAGGGCGCTGGAGGCCACGATCAGCACGCTCACAACAATCAGCGTCGACGCGTCCTGGCGTGCCACTCCGTCGTCCACGGCAACGCCGATCAGCCGCGGGACAGCCAGGTTGAAGAACGCGTTGCCGATCACCGCCACGTACCCGGCGGCCATGAGCCACGCGTACGGCTTGAAGTACGGCAGGACACGAAGCAGCGTCTTCATAGGCTGGATCCGCTCCGATCCGAGATGGCACGCGCGAGCCGCATCATGGCCGGCACGGCCGCTTCGAGCAGCACGCGGTCCGACTCGTCGAGCGACAGCAGGGCGCGCTCGATGGCCTGCTCGCGGGCGTTGCCGACCTGTCTGACCCAGTCAGTGGCGGGTGGGGTCAGCCGCAAGCACGCCGCCCGAGCGTCCTGCGGGTCGGTCGTGCGCTCCACCAGGCCGGCGCGCGCGAGCTGTTTGATCAACGTGCTGACCGAGTTGGAGGCGATGCCGAGCTCGAGCGCGGCGTCCTGGACCCGCAGGCCGGGTCTGTGCTCGAGCAGGCGCAGCAGCTCGCTCTCGGATTGGGTGATATCCAGGCTTTCGCGCGCGGCACGCGTGTGGTAGCGCAGCCCGCGGCCGATGCGGCTGAACACCCTGGCCAGCTCAGCCTTGAGCGTGGGCGCCTCACGCACGGGCGCGGTCATTGAACTCAACATTTCTATCTGTGACAGACATATTACGCTACCGCGCGGGTCCCTGGCGAGTTTCCGGCGGGTTACAGGAAGGCGCGCTGGGGCTCCAGGCCGAGCAGGTAGGCGCCCACGTGCTCGTAGTGGGCGCGCCGCGCCTGGAGCTGCTGGCTTACCGCGTGGATGTCACGGAACCGCCGCTCGAAGGGTCGGTCTTCGAAGATGGCGTTCGAGCCGGCCAGGCTGTAGGCGGCATCCACGACCGCCACGGACTCATGGGTCGCGTGCGTCGAGGCCAGGCGTACCGCGACCTGCTGCTGCACGTGCAACGCGCCCTCGCGGCCGACCGCCTCCCACACCTCGCACAGGGTGTGGTGCAGGTACTGGCGTGCGGCGCCCAGACGCGCGTGCGCCAGCGCCACCGCCGCCTGCACTGTGGTGCTCTCGCGGATCGAACGCTCCATGCCTCGCGGCACCTTGCCCGCCGCGAAATCGACGATCGCCACCAGGCTGGCGTGGGCCAGCCCGAGCGCAACCGAGCCGAAGGCGGGGCCGAACAGCCCGTTGTTGGTGAACAGGTACAGCGGACCGGGCTCCCGCCGCGCCTCCGGCGCAAAGCGCACCACGATGCTGGCCGGCACGAACAGGTTCTCCACGCTGAATGCCTGGCTGCCCGTCCCGCGCAGGCCGCTGACCTGCCATACGTCGTGCAATGTGGCGCTGCTCCTGGGCAGCAGCAGCAGCCGCTGAGCGGGTTTATCGTCCGCTTCCAGGCGCGGGCTGCCGTCGCCCGCGTAGAGCTGGCAAACCGCCACGAGCCAGGTGGCATGACCGATGCCGCTGGCGAACATCCAGCGCCCGGTCACCTGGTAGCCGCCGTCGCACTCCATGGCACGGCCCGGGTGGTTGCCTTCGCCAGGGCCATTGGCCATGATGGTGCGCGCGCCGTCCACAAACAGCGACCGAGCGGTCTGTGGCTCGGCGTAGGCCATGTAGTTGCACAGCCCATTGGCCTGGCCCACGCACCAGGCAACACTCCCATCGGCTCGGGCCAGTTGCTCGATGGCCTGCACAAACGTCGGCAGGTCAAGCTCGGCGCCGCCCAGCGAGCGCGGCAGCAGCATGGTGAACAACCCGGCCGCGTACAGCGCTTCGACCAGGTCGGCGGGTAGCTGGCGCCGGCGTTCGATCTGGTCCGCGGCCGCCTCGATGCGCGGCGCAAGCGCTTGCGCCGCGCCCACGAAGTCGTGCCCCTGAGGCGTGACGCTCAACGCGCGAATTCGTGAGCGAGCTGGCGCCAGCCGGCCATCGCCGGGGACAGCTCTTGCGGCCTGTCGGTCAGCACCTGAATGCAGACGTGATCGGCGCCAGCCGCGTGGTGCTCGCGCACGCGCCGCATGATGCTGGCCGGGTCACCCCATGCGATGATTGCGTCGACCAGTCGGTCGCTGCCGCCGTTGGCGAAGTCCTGCTCAGAGAAGCCAAGACGCAGCAGGTTGTTGGTGTAGTTCGGCGCGTGAAGGTAGCGGTCCATCGACGGGCGGGCAATGGCGCGGGCGCGATCGGGATCGGTCTCCAACACGACCATCTGCTCGGGTGCGACGACCTTGTCCGGGCCAACCGCCGCGCGGGCAATGCGCGTATGTTCGACCGGCACGAAGTACGGGTGTGTGCCAAGGGACCGCTCGCGCGCCAGCTGCAGGCTGCGCGGACCGAGACTCGCCAGGATGCGCTGGTCGATCGGTACCGGCGTTGGCGCCGCGTCAAGCTCGTCGAGGTAGCTGCGCAGTCGCTGGAGCGGCTTCGCGTACTGCAGGCCGGCGTTTTCCACGACGTTCTGGTGGCTGATGCCGATGCCCAGCAGGAATCTGCCTGGATACGCCTGCGTGAGGCTGTTGTGCATCGCGGCGACCGCGCTGGCGGGATGGGTCCAGATGCTGACGATGCCGGTCGCCACCACTGCCCGTCGCGTCCGCTCGAGGAGCGCCTGGAGGTGCTCGGCCAGTCCCTGGTGCTGCCCGCCAGGCATCCACAGCGTCCCGTATCCCAGCTCTTCCAGCTCTGCCGCCGCTTCCAGGATCGCCGAGCGCTCGCCGTTCCGCAGCAAGCCGCTCCACACACCCACCGAGCCCAGATTCATGGCATCAAGAGTATTCCCCTGGGGGGACCCATCGAGGGATTGGCCTGCTAGGCGCCTCGGGCGCGGCGTGTGGCGGCGGCTTCGCCGACGGGCAGCGGTGTCGGCGCTCGCGGCTGGTCGTCCGGACGCAACGGTGGCAGCGACGGCACGGCATCGTGGCCTACCTGGGCAGCGGTGTTCGCGGTGGCTTCCGTCGACGGGGCGACCGGTGCGTAGCTCTTGCGCAGCGGCAGCTCCTTCAGGAACAGCACGGTCAGCACGCCGAGCGCCGAGAGCACGGCGCCGGTCAGGAACACGTCGTGCAGCGCGGTCACCAGGCCAATCCTGATCGCCCCGAACAAGGCGGCGTAAATCTGCTCGCCCTGCGGTCCGAGCCCGGCCAGCTGCTGGTGCATGGCGTCGGCGGCCTGTGGGTTGAGCAGCGCCTGCGGGTTCTGAAACTGCGCCAGGCGATCCGGCGGAACCACGCTCCTGACATCTGCAGGCAGGCTGGCCTGAAAGGCTGGCGCGAAGCGGTTGGTAAGCAGGCTGCCGAACACGGCGACGCCCAGCGTGCTGCCAATCGAGCGCGCAAATTGTGTGAGCGACGTGACCACGCCGAGCTGACTCATCTTGACCGCGTTCTGGGCGGCTAGCGTGAACACCGGCATCGCCGGCCCCATGCCCAGACCCAGCACGATCATGTTGCGAACGACGGTCAGGTAGCTGGTATCCGAGCCCATCTGGCTGAGCAGGAACATGCCCAGGCTCATCATCACCAGTCCGAACAGGCCGACCGGCTTGTAGCGTCCGGTGCGGCTGATGATCTGGCCGCCGACGATGCTCGAGCCGATGTTGACGACCATCATCGGCATCAGCACCGTGCCGCTCTGCGTGGCGCTGGTGCCAATCACCCCCTGGATGTACAGCGGGATGAACAGAATCGACCCGAACATGCTGATGGCCATCAGCATGAGCGCCAGCACCGACACCGACACGACGCTGTTGCGGAACAGGCTCATCGGAATGATGGGCTCGATCGCCCGACTCTCGACCAGTCCGAACAGGACGAGCATGACCGCCGCGAAGGCGAACAGCCCCAGAATGACTGGCGAGGTCCACGGATAATCGTTGCCGCCCCACGATAGGGCCAGCAGCAGCGGCACCACCCCGGCGACCAGCGTGAGCGCGCCGACAAAGTCGATGCGCCGCTCGCGGACGACCGGGCGGATGTTCGGGAACGAGAACCACAGCACCAGCAGGGCGACCAGGCCAACCGGCAGGTTGACGTAAAACACCCAGCGCCAGCTCAGGTTGTCGGTGAGATAGCCGCCGAGCACTGGCCCGACGATGCTCGCCAGGCCAAAGATGCCGCTGAAGACGCCCTGGATGCGGCCGCGCTCGGCCGGCGGAAAGATCTGCGAGATGACCGTGAAGACGGTGGAGGTCAGTACGCCGCCGGCCACGCCCTGCAGCCCGCGGAACACGATCAGCTGGGTCATGTCCTGGCTGAGGCCACACAGGGCCGAGGTCAGCACGAACATCGCCGCGCTGCCGAGCAGGAAGACCTTGCGTCCGTACATGTCGGACAACTTGCCCGAGATCGGCACCACCGCCGTGCTGGTCAGCAGGTACGCGGTGGTGACCCAGGCGTAGTGCTCGAAACCCTGCAGCTCGGCGATGATGCGCGGCATCGCCGTCCCGACGATGGTCTGATCGAGCGCCGCCAGCAGCAGGCCGAGCATCAGCCCGGCCACGGTCAGCACCAGGTCGCGCCGCGGCAGCGCGTGATAACTCATCGCCGCGGCGGCTTTCGCGCGCGCAGGCTGGTCAATCGTGGCTTCAGGTGTCCGTACCGTTTCGTGCATCAAACCCCGCTTAGCAACACCGTCCTCGGTGCGAGTATTCCAGCGCTTCGCCCCAGGCAGGTGCCGAGAACGCTGAATCGGCCTACGCTGTGCCGTGGCCTATCACGTAATAACAGGACGACACGAGTTACTCGAGCGGCAATGCGATCTGGACCTCGACGCGGGCGCCCGATGGGGCGATCAGCTCGGGTCCCTCATGTTCCCACGAATTGACGAGCGCTGACACGCTGTACGTCTCCATTTGCCCGGCCTCGAGCGGCTCGAGGAAGCGCTCGACGTCCGTGGATGAAGGATCCAACCAGGCCCGCTCATGTTCGCGCCGAAGGATCGCCGGCATGCGGTTGTGAATGGTTGCCAGCAGCGCGTTTGGCCGCGTGGTCACGATCGCGGCCGTGGGCGGGCCGCCCCGCTCGCCGGGCAGCCACAAGCCGGCGAAGGCAAAAGCCGCGCCACCCTTCAGCTGGATGTGCATCGGCTGACGATTGCGCCACTCGTAGAAGCCAGTCGCCGGGATCAGGCAGCGCGACGCCTCGCGAAACATGGGGCTGGCGGCCAGTGTCTCGGCACGGGCGTTGATGGGCGGCGCACGGCCTGCTTCCAGCCAGAATGGTGTCAGCCCCCAGATGGCCATCTGCAGCCTCGGTGCTCGCGAGCGCTCCTGGACGATGGTCAGGATCTCCTGGCTCGGGGCGATATTGAAGCGCGGCTCGACGCGCTTTTCAGACCAGTCGAGAAACCCGAAGCGCTCGATGACCTCGCTGGGTCTGGTGAGATTGAACCGCCCGCACACCCTTCAATTGTTCCCCAGAGGGGACCCCTTGCGGAGGAGCTTACGCCGGCCGCGCAGCTACCAGGCGCATGAACCGCTCCCTGATGGGCCCCCTCCGTGGAAAGTCCCTCACAGCGTCCCCTCCGGGGAAAAGGTCCTCACAGGGGTCCCTTCGGGGGAAAAGTTCCCTCACGGGGTCCGCTCCCGGGAAAGTTCCCTCACGAGTCCCCTCCCGGGAAAATCAGTCGTAGGGGTCCCGTCCGGGGAAAGTCCCTCACCGAGGGTCTCGTCCAGGGAAAGTCCCTCACAGGGGTCCCCTCCGGGGGAATACGTCCGTTCAGCGGCCTGTGGCGGCGGCGAGCTGGTCGAGTAGCTGGTGGACGCTGGCCATTTCGGTGCCGTAGGTGGCCCAATCGCCGCGGCCGGCGGCGGCTTCGGCGGCGCGCAGATGGTCGCGCGCGGCGCCAGCCAGGTCGGCCGTCGAGGTGGGGGCGGTCTCGACTCCCCCGGGCGCATTCGCCTGCGCGGGCTGCGACGCAGCCGACGTCGAGGCGGTCAGCACCTCGCCCGAGCGGCCCTGGCCGAGCGCGGTCAATGCCGTGTCGAGGCGGTCACTCATCACCACCGCGCCGGTAGACGCCACGATGACCCGCTTCAGCTCAGGCAGGGGACTGCTCTGGGCCTGGATATACAGCGGCTGCACGTACAGGATCGAATCCTCGAGTGGAATGACCAGCAAGTTGCCACGCAGGACCTGTGAGCCCTGCTGACTCCACAGGGTCAGCTGGGCTGAGATCGCTGGCTCCTGGTTGATACGCGCCTCGATCTGCTGTGGTCCGAATACCAGCTTGCCCTGGGGGAAGCGATACACCGCCAGCTGCCCGTAATTTGGCTGATCGGAGCGGGCCACCATCCAGGCCACCATGTTGTTGCGATTCTGGCCTGACGGCGTGAACGGCAGGATCGAGGCGAACTCGGTGGTGGACTCACCCGGCAGGCGCAGGGTGGTGTAGTACGCCTGCATCTGCTGTACGCGGTCGCCGTACGTCTCCTGCGCGACGTTCCACAGGTCCTCACGGTTGTAGAACGTCTGCGCGTCGGTCATGTGGTAGGTCGCCAGCAGCGCCGCCTGGCTATTGAGCAGGTCCTCCGGATAGCGGAAGTGGGCGACCAGGCCCGGCGGCGCCTGGTCGAGCGGCGTGAACAGCGACGGGTACAGTCGCATCCAGACCTGCAGGATGGGCTCGTTTGGCTGGACCGCATAGAAACGCATCGATCCGTCGTAGTCGTCGATGGTGACCTTGACACTGTTGATCAGGTAGTTCGCACCGGCCTGCACTGTGGCGTCGGGATAGCGGTTCGTCCAGGTGTACGCGTCCTGGACCCACAACAGGCGCCCGTTGAGGATGACCTGATACGGGTCGCTGTCCAGCCGCAAGAATGGCGCGACGTGCGCCACCCGGTCCTGGATGCGCCGATGCAACAGCAGTTGCGAATCGGCGTTGACGTCGCCGCTGAGCAGCAGGTTGCCGTCGGCCATCGCGGCGGCGGTGGCCAGACGCTCGAGTCCGGCGCCAACACTCACACCGCCGCCACCCGTGTAGCGGCTACGCACTTCCGACGTGGCGTTGTCACTTGGCCGATCGAACTCGTCCGGCCGCGCCCCGACCACCGCGTAATCGACCGGCCGCAGACCGAAGTACACCTGAGGTGTGTCGATGCTGAGTGCCGGCTCATCCGTGGTCGCCGGGATGTCGTGTTCGAGCAGCTCGGGCAGGCCCTGTCCGGTGACGGTATTGACCGGGCTCACGACCACGCCCTGTCCATGCGTGTACACCAGGTGGGTGTTCTGCCAGGTGCGCGCGACCTGGGCCAGGCTGCCCGGGTCCATCTCGCGCGTGGCCAACATGACCTGCTGACGACCGCTCTTCAGGTCGTAGCGATCGACGTCGATGTCCGTGAACTCGTAGTACTGGCGAATACGCTGGAGCTGGTTGTAGGCCGCGAGCAGCGGACGCCAGTCCGTGATCCGCACGTCCGACAGCGCGGACTGGTTACGCGCCAGCACGCCGGTATCGAGCGCGGCATCGCCGCTGAGATCGCGCACGTCGACCCGGTCCAGGCCCATGGCGCGCCGCGTCGAGACGATGTTGTTGTCGATATACGCCCGTTCCGCGGCAAGCTGATTCGGGTGAACGGCAATCTGCTCGTACAACCCCGGCCACACCTCGCCCAGCAAAAAGCCGATGCCGATCCACAAAATCGGTACCGCGGCGGCCGTCAGCAGAAACCCGCTCGACGAGCCGGCCGAGGGGCGGACCGCCACCACCAGCAGCAGGAGTGCCAGCACGATCGCCACGCCGGCCATGATCGTGTTGGCCGGGTACACCGCGTGGATGTCCGTGGCGCTGGCGCCGAACACGACGCCCCGTGCCGAGTAGACCAGCTCCCAGTTGTTCAGCCAATACGACGCGGCGATCAGCACCAGAAAAACCGCACCCAGCACGGCCAGGTGACGCACGCCTGGTGCGAGCAGTGGGTGGTAGCGCAGGTCGCGCTCTCGAGCGATGAATGGATACGGGCGACCGGCGGCGATTGGCGGCTCGATCGATGCCAGTCCGAGCGCGTACACGACCGCCACTCCGACGGCGTTCAGCACGACCAGCCCGGTGAGCCAGCCGCGCGCGGCGGCGAGGGCGGGCAGCGTCCACACATAAAACGCGATGTCCTGGCCGAAGGTCGGGTCAGTCTGGCCGAATGGCACCTGAGCCTGTAGCCCCAGCCAGGTTTGCCATTGTCCGAAAGCGGCCAGGCCAAACCCGGCGCCCACGAGCACCGCTACGAGCGGCACGGCGGCAACGATGGTGGCCATGCCACGTGAGTCGCGATCCTCTTTGGAGGCTACGCGGCGCAGTCGCCAGCTCGCCCAGCCCAGGTTCAGTCCCGTCACGGCGCCCGCCACGGCCGCCGCGGCGATGCCCAGCCCGACCTGCGTCTGCAGCCTCAGCGCGAAAATTGCCCCGAGCCCCTGCGCCCCGAACCAGCGCGCGTCGAGCCACAAGCTCAGCCCGAGCGGTGCCAGCAGGAGGACCAGCACCGCCAGCGCGAGGATTACCGAGGTTGCGCGCATGGCGCCAGGCGAATCTTAGTCTTTTGTCCGTGGCGTGCGCCGGGAATGTCCGCTCGAGCCCGGCAAGGAGCCGAAAGGCAGGCCCATCGCCTGCCACGGCTGGGTGAGCATCTGCAGCGCCTGGGCGACAGCAGCGTCCGGCGGTTGGGTCCAGAACGCTTCGAGGCGGCGACCCTGTTGCGCCATCATGTCCAGTGTGGCCGCCGTCGCCTCAGCCGCCAGTCCGGCCGCTCGGTAGGCCTCTGCCCAGGCGGTAAAGCTACGCGCCGTCTGCCCTTGCAGACGGGCCACGTCTTCCAACAGGTCCCAGTAGCTTGGCGCCTTACGTTCCATCGCCCGCGGCGATGATACGCGACCATGTAACGCCGCTGTAACCAATCTGTCGCCGAACTGCAGGGACGTGCCCGCCCGGGCGGTACGCCGAGTGCGCGCAATACATCGGCATGGAACCTGCCCGCACTCGCCCGCAACGGGCCGATTCTCCAGCGATGCACCTGCCGCACAGCGGTGGCGAGCTGCGCGTTCCGCGCACTCGCGCCGAGCTGGTTGGCTATTTCGCCTGGGGTTACCTGAGCCGCCGTGAGCTGAACGAGCGATTGAACGTAGTCGAGCCGAAGGAGCGGACTCAACCGCGCGATCGCAGGCACAGCTCGCGCGCAGCCTGAGTGCTTCTCCTACTACTTAACGCGTTCAGCCTGGCTTTGACCAGCGCCCGCGCGGGGTAACC
>CBJLVJ010000031.1:0-10803 GCA_966426465.1 uncultured bacterium
GCCGGCGCCAGGATCGGACCCGCCTTTCTGTGGACCGCGCCGGTCCTGTTCCCGATGATGTTCGCGGTCGTGTACCTGTCCTCAAAAGTCGGGGCGGTCTCGGGCCGGGGCTTGTTCCACGCTATCCGCGACTTCTATCCGCGCTGGATCCTGTACCCGACGCTCATCGGAGTGCTCATCGGCAATACCATCGAAGCTGGCGCCGACCTGGGAGGCATGGCCGCCGCACTCAACGTGCTGGTGCCGATTCCGTTCCAGCTCACGGTACTCGCCAGCGCGGCAACCGTCCTGACGCTGCAGCTCGTCGGTTCGTACAGCTTCATTCGCAACACCTTTCGCTGGCTCGCGCTGGCGTTACTCGCGTACATCCCGGCCGCACTGCTGGCCAGGCCCGATGTCGGCGCGGTGCTGGCCGGCACGTTCATACCGACGCTGCAGTTCAATACCGACTACCTCGCGCTGCTCGTCGCGGTCATTGGAACGAGTCTTTCGACGTATCTCTACACCTGGCAGTCCAATGAAGAGGTGGAAGAAGAAATCGCTATCGGCCGCACCACGCTCGAGGCGCGTGAAGGCGCGACGGATGCGGAGTTGAAGCATTCTCAGCGCGACGTGGCGGCCGGGATGTTTTTCTCCACCCTCATCATGTACTTCATTATCCTCGCCACCGGCTCAACCCTGTTTCGCACCGGCCAGCACGACGTGACCACCACCGCCGACGTCGTACAGGCGCTTCGCCCGGTGGCTGGTGATGCCGCCGGGATTCTCTTCGCGCTGGGAGTGGTTGGCGTCGGATTGCTCGCCGTGCCAGTCATGACCACCGGCGCCGCGTACAATCTTGCCCAGACGTTCGGCTGGAAACATGGCCTGAGCGTGAGGCCGCGCGAGGCGAAAAAATTCTATGCGACGATCGTCGTTTTTACGTTGCTCGGCGTGGGCATGAATTTCTTCGGGCTGAACCCGATGCGGTTTCTGGTCTGGTCGGGCGTGGTGCAGGGCTTGTCGACCCCGCCCCTGATGCTGCTCATCATGCTGATGACCACCAATCGCCGGATCATGGGCGGGCGGGTGAACGGACGCGCGCTGAACCTGCTGGGTTGGGCGACCACCGGCCTGATTTTCGCCGCGAGTCTGGGGCTCGTCGTCACCCTGTTCTGGAATCGTTGAGGAGGTACAGGCCCTGCTCGACCGCCTGGCGAAGCGCCGCCGGGACGTCGACCACGCGTGGACCCTTGTCGCTCAATCGGATCTGCAGGCGGACGGCGGGGTCCAGCGGCCAATCGCGTTCTCCGTCGAGCGCCAGGACCCCGGTGGTCGAAGCCAGGTCAACGACTTCGCCCACCCGCAGCACGCGGTAAGAGGCAACATCGACCGGAGTGAGCAGACCCGGAGCGATGGGCGCCACAACGCGGTCGCCACCTTCTCCGATCTCCAGCATCAGGCCCTCCTCACGTCCCACGTGCACGCCCGGTAGAAAGGCCCCGACCGACGACAGTCCGAGTACGTCGGAGCGGGCGGAGGTGGCCACGATCTGGCGAATCGCGGTGGGATCCCACACTGCTCGCGCCCCCACGAACCGGTCGGTGCACACCGCCACGTCCACCAACGCGAGATCGATGCGCTGTCTATCACGCATCACCTCGAGGCACAGTCTCGGACGTGCCACCCGGTCCAGGTCCACGATGCCGCGGGCGACGGCGCCAGCCGCCAGGCCGGCGATGGTTCCCTCCATCAGCTGAGGGAACACATTGTTCGTGCCGGTCGAGATCGCCACGAGCGGGACCTGGCCACAACCCTTGGCAACCGCGCGGTTGGTGCCATCGCCACCAAGTGTGACGATGCACCGCGCACCCTGCTCGCGCATGAGCGTTGCGGCGCACGTCGAGTCGCGGTCGGTGAACGTCGGGTCCACATCGTCGAGCGGCCTCGTGCTGGGAGCACCGTCGAGATGATGCAGCGCGCGTTTGACGATCGCGAATGCATCTGGCATGAACAGCACCTCGTCGACGCCGCTTGCTTTGAGGCCGACCAGGACGCGGCGGACGATGTTCACTTTCTCGAGGTTGTCGAAGGTCGAGGCCTGCGCAACCAGGCGGCGGATGTCCTTGCCAGCCGAAGGGTTGGCGATGATCCCGACCGAGCCCACCCGCCACAGGATAACCGCCCGCCGAGGCGCGCAGCGCATGGCATTTGTTGTGCTGCTGCGGTGATCATGAGCCAGGAGCGCAACGGCGCAGCCAACCCCGGTCGCCCGGCTGACGTGCGGAGCTGGGTGCAACGCATGGACGAGCTGGGCGAGCTTCAGCATATCTCGGGGGCCAGTTGGGACCTCGAGATCGGGACCATTTCCGAGATCAACTATCGGCGCAAGCCGGCCGCTGCGCTGCTGTTCGACCGGATTCCCGACTACCCACCTGGCTACCGCGTGCTGACGGGATCGCTTGCGAACGCCCGGCGTATGGCCGTGACGCTCGGCCTGAGCGACGCGCTCGATACCGCCGGCCTGGTGCAGGCGCTGCGCGGCAAGCCGCTCGAATGGGAGGCGTCCGCCGCTCGTTTCGAGCCCGTGGTGGTCGACAGCGGGCCGGTCCTGGACAACGTCATGCGCGGCGACGAGGTGGACCTGACCCGTTTCCCGGTCCCGCTCTGGCATGAGCTTGACGGTGGCCGCTACATCGGTACCGGCTGCGCGGTCATCACCAGCGACCCGGCCAGCGGGCGCGTGAACCTGGGCGCGTATCGCGTCATGGTCCAGGAGGAAGGGCGCTCCGCAACCATCGATGCCCAGGCCGGCAAGCAGGGCCGCGCGCAGTACAGCGACTGGTTTGCCGCGCATGGCCGCGCACCGGTGCTCGTATCGCTCGGCCACGACCCACTGCTGCTGATGGCCGCCGGGACCGAGGTGCCAGCCAGCATCAGCGAGTACGCCTACGCGGGGGCGATGGTTGGCGAACGGCTGCCAGTCGTCTGCGGGCAGATCACCGGGTTGCCGATGCCTGCCTCGGCCGAAATCGTGCTGGAGGGCTGGCTGCGCCCGGACCACACACTCACCGAGGGGCCGTTTGGCGAATGGACTGGCTATTACTCTGGCTCGCCGCGACCGGTGCCCGCCATGGACATCGAGCGGGTCTATTTCCGCGATGACCCGATCCTCCTCGGCGCGCCACCAGGTAAGCCACCGAATGACTACTCCTACATGCGCGCGCTGCTGAAGTCCAGCATGATCCAGGACGCCCTGGTCAAGGCCGGCGTGCCCGACGTGCGGGGCGTCTGGGCGCACGAAGCCGGGGGTGGACGCCTGCTCATCGCGGTGTCGATCAAGCAGCGCTTTGCCGGCCACTCGCGTCAGGCCGGATACCTGGCCGCCCAGGGGCCGGCGGCGGCTTACATGAATCGGTACGTGATCGTCGTCGACGAGGATGTCGACCCCACGAACCTGGAAGAAGTGATGTGGGCGGTCAGCACCCGCTGCGACCCGGCTGAAGACATCGAGATCATGCGCAAATCGTGGGGCAGCAAAGTCGACCCGCTGCTGACGAATCCGGCTGCGGCCTACAACAGCCGTGCCTTGCTCGATGCGTGCCGGCCGTTCGACCGACTGGAATCGTTCCCCTTCGTCGCCGAAGCCAGCCCCAGCCTGGTGCGCCAGACCCTGGCGCGGTGGCGCGAGGTCTTCGCCGACGCGCGCTTCCCATTGCCAGCGAGCGCCATCCCCACGGCGGCCACGGACTCCGCTTCGACTCCGCGCAAGACAGTAGTAACGGAGATGGCTTCATGACCATGACCACCAGCCGCGCCGCCGAACGCCCGAGCGTTGGTACGACGTCGTCGCGTGCCGCCGACGAGATCGTTGCGCGGCTCGAACGACTGCCGTTCACGCGCTTCCACCTCCGGCTTGCATCCATGCTCGGCGTCGGCACGTTTTTCGACGCCTACGACTCGCTGGTCATTTCGGTCGCGCTGACCGTCGTCTTCACCAGCCTGCACATCAGCTTCGTGAACGCCGGTCTGCTGATCGGCGCCGCGTACATCGGCCAATTCGTCGGGGCGATCGTGTTCGGGTACCTGGGCGAGCGTCTGGGCCGCAAACCGGCGTTCGTCCTGGCGCTGGGGCTGTTCGGCCTGCTCAGCCTGGTCACCGCGATCACGTGGGATTTCCAGAGTTTGCTGATTGCCAGAATCGTGCAGGGCGTCGGGCTTGGCGCGGAAGTGCCCCTCGCAGCCGCCCTGTTCAACGAATACATTCGTGGCCAGAACCGCGGCACGGTGGGCATGCTGTATCAGAGCCTGTTCTTCTGGGGCCTGTTCCTCGCCCCGCTGGTTGGCCTCGGCCTCATCTCCGCGCTCGGCCCAGACCTGGGCTGGCGGGCGGCATTCCTGGTGGGTGGTATCCCGTTGCTGGTGGCCATCCTGGCGCACTTCCGGCTGCCTGAGTCGGCACGCTGGTTGGCCGAGCACGGTCAGGCCGACCAGGCCGACCGGATCGTCTCGGGCATGGAGGCTGAAGCGCGAGGCAAGGGCGTGCAGCTCGAGGCGCCCGAGGTCCGCTACCGCGCCGACGTGCAACCGACACGTTTCGGCGAGCTGTTCTCGCGCCAGTACCGCGGCCGCACGCTCATGAACTGGACGCTGTGGTTCGCGTCCTACTTTCTGCAGGCGGGCTATACCGTCTGGCTGCCCACGCTGTACGTGCAGATTGGCGGCTTGCCGCCCGACCGCGCGCTCGCCCTGACGCTGGTCAGCTCTGGAACAGCCGTCGTCTCCGCGTACCTCGCCGCGTACGCCATGGACCACCTGGGACGCAAACCGTTGTTCTTGTTCGGTTACGGCGTGGCGATCATCGGCGCCGCGGTCGGCGTGCTCGCCGTGGCGCTGCTCCACCAGACCGGCTGGCCCACCCTGTTTGGCGCCGGCTGGCTGATGACCTTCGGTATCAGCTTCACCACCGGCTCGCTGTTCATCTACACGGCCGAGCTGAGCCCGACGCGGATGCGGGCATGGGCGACCGCCACCGGCAGTAGCGTCAATCGCCTGGTTGGCTTTATCGCGCCGACGATCGTCGGTGCCCTGCTCGCGACGCAGCTTGGCATTGGCGGTGTCTTCGGCTTGCTCCTGGTCACGTCGCTGATCGGCTTCATCACGATGAAGTTCTTCGGCATCGAAACCAGGCAGCGGGTGCTGGAAGAGCTATCCGCCTGAGGCGTGGCACTCATTCTGCTGCCGAACAACCAATCGTCGCCGAGGAGGACTCAGATGGAGATCCGAGGGGAGATCCGGGTGGACGCTCCGCGAGAGACAGCGTTCGAGTTCGTCCGGACTCCCGAATTACTGGCGGCCTGCATGCCTGGCTGCCGTGACCTGACACCGCTGGATGACGGCCGCTACGCGGCCAATATGGAAGTGAAGGTCGGCTTCGTCCCATTGAAGTTCCGGGGCATCGTGTCCATGGACGAGGTGGTGCCGCCCGAAAAGCTGTCTGGGACGGTCGTGGCCAAACCGACCGGCATGCCAGGCCAGCTCCAGACAGTAGCCCACCTGAATCTGGATGCCATCGACGCGCACACCACGCGCATGCAGTACGTGCTGGACATTGGCATTACGGGCAAGCTGGGGTCCATCGGCCAGTCAGCCTTCCGGGCCAAAGCCGAAGAGCTGGCCGGAGTATTCGGTTCCAACGTCAAATCCGCCATCGAGCAGCGAGAGCACGTGGCGGGAGCGGCCTGATGCGACCGTTCGACATTGCCGAGCCGACGACGCTCGACGAGGCAATCACGCTGCTGCACGACGACGAGGGCGCCCGTCCGATTGCCGGCGGAACGGCGCTGCTGCTGATGGTCAAATCAGGCCTGTTCCAGCCGGAGCAGCTGGTCAGCTTGCGGCACCTTCGCGCCGATCTGACGAGCATCGAGCGTCAGGACGACGGGAGTATCCGCATCGGCGCGATGACGTCGCTCACGGAGCTCGGCCGGTCGCCCCTGGTCCGAGACACGTTTCCCGTAGTCAGCCAGACGTTGAAGACGCTGTCGAATGTCCGCATTCGGAATGTCGCCACCATCGGCGGCCACCTGGCGCACGGCGATCCACACATGGACCTGCCCCCGGTTCTGCTCTGTCTGGGAGCCCGCCTGCGCGTGCGCGGCCCGCAAGGCGAGCGCTGGATGGCGCTCGAGGAGCTGTACTCCGGCTACTACGAGACCACGCTGGCGCGCGACGAGCTGATTGTGGAGGTGGTCCTGCCAGCGCCCGCCAGGGAGTGGGCGGCTGCCTACGTGAAGTTTACCGCCCTGTCCGCCGACGACTGGCCGGCGGTTGGAGTTGCCGTATCGGCCGTTCGTCGCGACGGGGCGCTTGGCGACGTGCGGGTGGCCATTGGCGCCGCGATGGAGCGCGCGCTGCGGCTGCCCAACGTCGAGGCACGCCTTGAAGGCGAGCTGCCCTCGGCCGAGCTGGTGCGCGCCGCGTCCGATTCGGCCGCACAGGAGGTCAGGCCACTCGGCGACCTGCGTGGCTCCGCCGAATACAAGCGCGAAATGGTCCGCGTCCACACGCGCCGGGCAGTCAATAGCGTGCTGCGGACGCTGGCTTTCGAGGAGGTCGTGAGGTGACGCACACCCCGACACAGACGACGACCACCGCCCCACCACCGGTTGTCGAGCGTCCGAAGCCAACAACGACCCAGATCGGGCGCTCCGTCCCACGACTCGAGAGTCGGGCGAAGGTGAGCGGGAGAGCGGAGTACATCCACAATTTCCAGGCGCCGGGCATGCTCCACGGCAAGATCCTGCGCAGCACCATCCCGCACGGCCGCATCCGCGCCATCGACACCAGCGCCGCACTGGAGATGGACGGAGTGTACGCGGTCATCACCGGTACGGACGTGCAGAAAGTCATGCCGGACCCGTACTACGGACCGGCGTTTCACGATCAGCCGGTGCTCGCCATCGACAAGGTCCGTTATGTCGGTGAGCCGGTGGTCGTGGTACTGGCCACCGATCCGCAGACCGCCGAAGCCGCGATGGACCTCGTCGACGTGGAGTACGAGGAGCTGCCGAGCGTCTTCGACGAGATCGAGGCAGCGGCCGCGGATGCGCCCGTGCTTCACGACGTCATCCGTCCAGCCGGCACGTTCGTCGACCTCAAGCACCTCGGCGCCCGGACTGGCACGAACGTCGGTATGGACTACCGCCTGCGTAGCGGTGACGTCGAACAGGGCTTCGCTCAGGCCGACCACATCTTCGAGGACACGTTCCGCACGCAGCAAACGATGCACACGCCGCTCGAGCCGATCGTCACGGCCGGCGAGCTCAGCGGAACGGACTCGCTGATTCTGCACACGGCGTCGCAGAGTCCGTCGTTCGTCCGCTCGGAGGTGGCGCGCCTCCTCCGCTGGCCCGAGAACCGTGTGCGGGTGCGCACGGCCTATCTGGGAGGCGGGTTCGGCGCCAAGCTGTACATCAAGCTCGAAGCGCTCGTGGCCGCGTGTGTGCTGCTCACCCGGCGCGCTGTGAAAATCAGTCTCACGATGGAGGAACAGTTCTACACGATCACCAAGCACCCGACGACCACGCGCATCCGAACCGGCGTGACGCGGGATGGGCGGATTCTTGCGCGTCAGGTAGAAACGTGGTGGAACGGCGGCGCGTACGCCGACATCGGCCCGCGCGTGACGCAGAAGTCGGGCTTCACGGCAGGCGGTCCGTACGACATTGCCCACGTACGGCTGGACTCATACGCCGTGTACACCAACCGTCCGCCGGCCGGCGCGCTGCGCGGGTTCGGCATCCCCCAGCTCGTGTGGCCATATGAAAGTCAGGCCGACATCATCGCTCGAGAGCTGGGAATGGACCCCTTCGAGTTCCGACGCCGCAACCTGCTGCGCAACGGCCAGCGCCATGCAACGGGTACGGTGATGCGCGACACCGGCCTGCTGGAGGTCCTGGACGAGCTGGAGCGCCACATGGACTGGCAGGCGCCATTCGAGCGCGGCACTGGCACGCGGCGCCGCGGACGCGGCATCGCCATCGGCTTGAAGGCCTCGGTGACGCCCACGACCTCGATGGCCATCGTCAACCTGTACAGCGATGGGAGCTGTGGCGTGTACTGCGGCACCGTTGACATGGGCCAGGGCTCCGACACGGTGATGGCGCAGATCGCGGCGGAAGTGCTGGGCCTCGAGGCCGAAGACATCCTGGTTATTCATCCGGATACCGACGTGACGCCCTACGACATGGCGACACTTGGCTCGCGGTCGACCTTCCACATGGGCAAGGCCGTCAAGAGCGCCGCCGAGAACGTGCGGGCCCAGGTCTTCGCGACCGCGGCCGACATTCTCGAGACGGACATTGGCCGGCTGGTGCTGCGCGGAGGAAAGATAGTCGGCCCGGGCGGCCAGGAGCTGCCGCTCAGCGAAGTGCTGGTCGCCCGGTTCGGGATGCAGGCGGGCAACATCATCGGTACCGGCTCGTTCAAACCGCCCTACGCTCCGCCCGACCACGACACTGGCCAGTCGGAGCAGATCACGCCGTTCTGGATGGCAGCCGGCACCGGCGTGGAGGTCGAGGTGGACACCGAGACCGGGAACGTCCACGTTCGCCGATTGGTCAACGTCGCCGATGTCGGTACGGCGCTCAATCCGGCCATTGCCGCTCGCCAGCTCTCCGGCGCGGCGCTGATGCAGCTCAGCTTCACGCTTTCGGAAAACATGCAGTTCGAGCATGGCCAGGTCGTCAACGCGAGCCTGGCCGATTACAAGATTCCAGGCATGCTCGACGTGCCGGACCAGGTGATAAACGGGCTGGTCGAGGTGCCCCACTCCGAGGGACCTTTCGGAGCCAAGGGCGTCGGTGAATCCGGAACCTTCGGCGTGTCACCGGCCGTCGCCAACGCCGTCTTCGACGCCGTGGGCGTGCGCATCCGAGAGCTTCCGCTGACCGCCGAAGTCGTGTTCCGTGCGCTCCGCGACAGGGCGGGCGCGCCGCTGGGGAGCGACCAATGACCAGCTACACACGCAGCATCCGGTTCACACTGAACGGCAAACCCGTAGACGCGCAGATCGGACCATCCGAGACCGTGCTCGACGTGCTGCAGCGCTGCCTCAACCTGTATGGCGCGCGCGAAAGCTGCGGCCAGGGCCTGTGCGGCTGCTGCACCGTGCTGGTCGACGGCATGGCCGTTTCCGGTTGTCTGTATCTCGCCGCCTTTACCGATGGCGCCGACGTGCGTACCGTCGAGGGCCTCGCCGATGGCGAGCGGCTCGATCCGGTGCAGGAGGCGTTCATCGCGGCGTCCGCTTTCCAGTGCGGCTTCTGCACGCCTGGCTTCGTGCTGATGACGAAGCAGCTGCTCGAAGAGAACCCGCATCCGGATGAGGAAGACATCAAACACTACCTGTCCGGAAATCTCTGCCGGTGTGGAGCGTATCCCGAAATCCTCGACGCCGTGCGAACCCTGGCGGGCGCCGGTGCGGCGCCGCGCTCCAGGCCAACACCCTGATGCAAGGACGCCTTTCAACCGCTCCAGCGGTCGATCGGACCGCCAGCGCCGCCCGGCCGGTTGCCTGGTACCGGCTGCTCGACCGCACCCAGTGGAACACGCTGCTCGCGGCCAATCTCGGCTGGCTGTTCGACGGCTACGAGACCTACGCGTTGATCCTGACCGTCGCGGTCGCGCTGCGCGAGCTGTTGAGCGCGAGCGAAGCGCCGCGTCTGCCGTTCTACGCGGGCGCCGTGATCGCGACAACACTGCTCGGCTGGGGTGTTGGCGGGATTCTGGGTGGAGTCATCGCCGATTACCTCGGCCGAAAGCGCATGATGATGTACTCCATCTTCGCGTACGCCACGCTGACCGGGCTCTCGGCCCTGGCCTGGTCGTGGGAGTCATTCGCCATTCTGCGCCTGCTGGTCGGCATTGCCATCGGGTCCGAGTGGGGTACGGGCACGTCGATGATGGCGGAGATGTGGCCGCCACACGCGCGCGGCAAAGGCGCCGGCCTGATGCAGTGCGGTCTGGGTATTGGCTTCTTTGTGGCCTCGCTGGTGTGGTTCTTTGTCAGCGGGGCTGGCCCGGGCGCATGGCGCTTCATGTTCCTGCTCGGCGTGCTACCCGCCCTGGCGACGCTGTGGATTCGTCGCAACATCGTCGAACCGGAGCTGTGGGTGGACGTGGATCGCCGACGCCGCGCGGCTCGCGCCGCACAGGCGCGCGGACGGGCCCTCGACGCACAGGAACGCGCCGTGGCGCAGTTCACGCTGGCCGCGCTGTTCAGGGATGCGCGCCTGCGTAAGCTGACGATCGTTGGCTCGCTCATGTCGCTAACCACCACCGTCGCCTGGTGGGGCGTGTCCACATGGGTCCCCCCGTACGTCGCCACGCTTGGCCCATCCTCGGTCCTTTCGCCCGATCAGTGGGCCGGCGTCGCCGGTATGGCGTACAACGTCGGCGCGGTCGCCGGCTATATCGGCCTGGGCTTCGCCGCGGATCGCTTCGGCCGAAAGCCGGTGACCGCGGCGTACTTCCTGCTGTCGCTGATCCTGACCCCGGTGCTGTTCCTGTGGGTCCACAGTATTGGCCTGGTGCTCGCGGTGACAGTCATCAACGGTTTCTTCACGCTCGGCCAGTACACCTGGATGCCAACCTGGTTGCCCGAGGTGTTCCCCACTCACGTGCGCGCCACCGGCGTGTCGTTCGTGTTCAACGCCGCCCGGTTCGTGGCCTTCCTGGGCCCGCTGGTCGCCGGCACGCTGATCGGGGCCCTCGGCGGCTACAGCCTGGCAGCCACGCTGGTCGGCCTGATCTACATCCTCG
>CBJLVJ010000032.1:0-10728 GCA_966426465.1 uncultured bacterium
GGCACTTGCGGCGCGGACTCTGGCGGCGCGGTCACTTGCGGCGCGGACGCTGGCGGCGCGGCCGGCGTGGCGCTCGTCGTGTCGGGCGCCACTGCCCGCCGGGGATGCGGCTCCGGGCCAGTTGCCGCTGGTGAGGCAGCCTGATGGGCAACCTGCGAGGAGGCCGAAGTCGTGTCGGGGCTCGTCGCCGGATCCGCTGCAGCACCTGGCGCAAGCTCGGACGCTGGAGCGGTGTCGGCCGAGGTCACTATCTGGCGCCGTCGCGGGGCCAGCTCCGGGCCAGGAGCCTGCGACGCGGCTGCCGACGGCGCGGGCTCGACCGCGCCGGAAGCGGCGGTGGTCGGAGGAGGAGCAGCTTGTGGCTGGAGCGCTGGTGGAAGCGCCACCAGCCCGAGCATCGCGAGCAGCGCTGGCAGATCGCCTGCGTTGCTGTCGGACACGCCTGAAGACGGATCCGACGCCGCGGGCAGTGGCTCATGGTCGCCGTTCGGCGCGGCCAGCGCAGGTATCTGGGCGCGACCGGCGGCGGGCGTCAGCGGGCTGGCCACAGCCGCCAGGCCTTTCAAGGCGGCCGTGAGCTGGCCCAGGAAATTGGGGCTGGACCCGTCAACGACAAGCGGAGCGACGGGCAACCCGCTCAACCCGCCGGGTGGCGTTTGCGGACCGAGCGCGGTCGGCAGAAGCGCAGCAATCTCGGGCATGGCCTGGCTCTCCGCTCCTTATCGACCGCTGATGACGTTGCGCAGAATGCCGAGACGAGTGGACATCACCTGCGTCATGGCGCTGTAGTTCAGGTTCGCTTCGCCGAGCAGCTCCATCTCACGGTCGATGTCGACGTTGTTGCCGTCGGCGCGGGTCGTGGTGGCATCGACGAGCGTGCTGCGACTGGCTGCCGCGTTCAGGCTCGACTGGCTCTGCGTCGCGCCGGCGCCGCGGCTGATGGCTGTTTTCAGGGTGTCTTCGAAGCGGACTTCCGTTGCTTTGAAGCCGGGGGTATCGACGTTGGCGACGTTGTTGGCGATGGCGCGCTGCCGCGCAGCCAGGCCCGACATGGCCGCTCGCAAGTAGCTGTCGGCGCCCGTGAACGTCATCCTGGAGGCGTCAGTCATGAGCTCGCCCATATTCGGCGGAATTGGGCTGTATACCCCAGTACCTGTGGCACATATCGCTGTGTCTCCTGGTATGGCGGAATGCCGCCATACTTCTGAACCGCGCCGGGACCTGCGTTGTACGCGGCCAGTGCCAGGCTCGGGTCACCGTGGAATTGCTTGAGAAGTCCGCTCAGGAACTTCGCCCCGCCGTCCAGACTCTGGGCTGGATCGAACGAGTTGGTGACACCGAGACCGCGCGCGGTGGCGTCCATGAGCTGCGTCAGGCCTTTGGCGCCGACGCCCGACTGGGCGTTGGGATTGAAGTTGGACTCCTGTTTGACGACGCCGGCCAGCAGCGCCGGGTCCAGACCGTATTTCGCGGCGGCGGCGGCGATCTCATTCTGGAACGGAATGCTGCCCGGGATGCCGCCGTCAGCGGAGACCACGCTCGCGGCCTGCGGCTTCGTGGGTGTGGGAACTTTCGCGCCGGCGCGTGCGAGCGTGGCAGCAAAGGTACCCACCGGAGCCGCACGCCGCACGGGGGTCAGCGCCAGCGACTTTTGCAGCGCGGAGGAACGGAGAATCGGCGCGTTCATCATCGGGACACCGCCTTCTGGGAGTGGACACGCGCGGCGGTCTCGTCGGCCAGTCGCAGCTCCGCGCGGCGCTGTTTTTCGGCTCGCTCGGCGGCGCGCGCCTGGAGTACGAGCTCGAGCGCCCGCACCTGCTGGTGCGCAACCGCTACCGCGCCGCGCGCCGTGTCGGCTTCACCCCGAGCAACGTCCAACCGCTCGCGCTGGACCGCCACCTGGACCTCGCACCAATCCAACAATCGCTCCAGGTCGCCCAGCACGGTCACCGCGAGTGCCAGGCCAGGCACCGGCCGCTGGACGGCATCGAGCTGCATCAGCACCATGCGCACGCGGGCTTCGGCTGCGCCGAGCAGCGCCGCTTGCTCCTGAACGGCGAGGTCGCGCTCGGCGAGGGCCTGACGTTGCTGATCGAGCGCGCGTTGCCGCTGCTCGAGAGCGACTTCGAGAGCGGCGTCAGGCCGCGGCTTCATCGCTCAGCTCCTCGTTGGCGATCGACCACACCCGGGCGAGCGACTGTGCGAGCTCCGTCGGGCTCTCCGGCTTCTGGCGCAGGAACCGCTGGATATGCGGTTGCAGGCGCAGCGCACGGTCGATCTGTGGATTCGAGCCAGCCACGTAAGCGCCGATGTTGATCAGGTCGCGCGCCTGCTGAAACGCGAACATCGCGTCGCGGATGACGCCGGAGGCGAGGATGTGCTCGGGCGTTGACAGCGTCGTGAACAACCGGCTGACACTTTGCAACACGTCAATCGCCGGGTAGTGGTTTTCCTGCGCCAGCGTTCGCGACAGCACGATGTGGCCGTCGAGAATGCTGCGCACCGTGTCGGCGATGGGGTCCTGCATGTCGTCGCCCTCGGCGAGGACGGTGTACAGGCCGGTAATGCTGCCCTTGTCCGACGTGCCGGCTCGCTCCAGCAGCCGCGGCAGCATCGCGAAGACCGATGGCGGATAGCCGCGCGCCACCGGCGGCTCGCCGACGGTGAGCCCGATCTCACGCTGGGCCATGGCGAAGCGCGTGACGGAGTCCATCATCAGCGTCACCTGCGAACCACGTCCGCGGAACCATTCGGCGATCGCGGTTGCCACCCAGGCGCCCTTCAAGCGCTGCAGCGCGGGTTGGTCGGACGTCGAAACGACGACCACCGAGCGAGCCAGGCCGACCGGGCCGAGGTCGTGATCGATAAACTCCTGGACCTCTCGACCACGCTCGCCAATCAGCGCGATCACGTTGATGTCGGCCTCGCAGTTGCGCGCGATCATGCCCAGCAGCGTGCTCTTGCCGACGCCGGAGCCGGCGAAGATGCCCATCCGCTGACCTCGGCCGCACGTCAGCAAACCATCCAGCGCACGCACGCCGGTCGCCAGCGGCGTGCGAATCGGCTGACGCCCGAGTGGGCTTGGCGGAGCATCCGTGATGCGCGCGGTGCGCGAGGTGTGTAGCGGGCCCTTGCCGTCGATCGGACGTGCCAATCCGTCGATCACGCGGCCGAGTAGCTCTTCGCCGACGGGAACGGCGAAGCCTCGCCCGCTCGGGAACACGGCCGTGCCGGGGCGTACGCCGTGCGTATCGGCAAACGGCATCAGAATCAGCCGCTCGTCACGAAAGCCGACGACTTCGGCAGTGATGCGTGATGCGCCGGCCGTCGCCCGCTCCGGGTACAGATGGCAGATCTCGCCGAGTGGCAGCCGCAAGCCTTCGACTTCGATGCTCAGGCCGACCACCTGCACGACTCGGCCCTGAAAGCGCAATCCGGAGGAGCGCGCCACCAGCTGGCGATGGGCAGTCAGATCAAGCATCGGTCACCTCCTCGGTGCTCTGGGAATTGTCGACGTCCATCACAAACGTCCACAGCGCGTTGCCAAGCTGGGCCAGCTTGCTCTCAATTTGCGCGTCGACCTGGCCATGCGTGGTTTCGATAACAGCTCCGCCTGAATGCACGCGCTCATCCGGCTGCAGCTCGATGCGCTCCGGCGGTAGACCCGGCGGAACGACTTGCGCCCAGCGCCGGCGAAGCAGCTCGGCGTCTTCGGGATTGACCCGCACACGCACCGCGGTGCGCGCGTCCATCTCTTCAAGCGCGGCGCGGACGACGTTGACCGCCAGGTCCGGCATGTTCTCGATTTCGCGCTCGACCACCTTCTGCGCAATCTGTAACGCGAGGTCGACCACCTGGCGTTCCGCGGCGCGGAAAAACGCCGCGTGATTTTCGTGCACCGACCCGAGGAGCTCCGCCAGGCGCTGGACCGATGCTGCCATCGCTGCGTCGGCGGCGGCCGCGCCGGCCGCGTACCCCTGCTCGAATCCGATGTTGTAACCCTGCACGCGAGCCGCTTCCTGGATCTCGGCCAGGTCGGGCGGAGGTGGTGGTGGCGTCGCGGCGAGCTCGTCACCGACCAGATCCGCAGGCACGGACGTGATGACCGGCGGCGCCAGCGGCATGGGCCGCTGGAGACCGAAGCGGTCGCCGCGAAGTACGCGGCTGCCGAACACGCGCGGCAGCGTCACCGGTCCACTTGCGCGCTGCCCGCCGAGGCTGACGGACTCTCCGCGAATGACGTTAGACAAGAATGTCCTCGCCGGTCCGCTGCACCACGATCTCCTCGGAGTCCTCCAGTCGCCGGACGATGTTGACGATGCGCTGCTGGGCTTCCTCCACCTGTCGCAGGCGGACGGGTCCACCGATCTCCATCTCTTCCTTCAAGGCCTGGGCAGCACGCGTTGACTGATTGCGGAAGATGCGCTCCTGAAGCTCCTCGCTGGTGCCGCGCATCGCCAGCGACAGGTCCTTGCTGTCGACTTCGCGCAACACCCGCTGGAGTGAGCGATCGTCAAGGCGAACCAGGTCGTCGAAGACGAACATCAGCTTGCGGATTTCAGCTGAGAGCTCACCATTGGCGCCGTCCAGGTATTCCAGAATCTGCTTCTCTGTACCTCGGTCGACGTTCGTGAGCATGTTGACCAGGAACTGCGTACCGCCAACGGACGTGAAATCGCGGCTGATGACGGAGCTGAGCTTGCGCTTGAGCACATCCTCGACCTGCTCCACCACCTCAGGCGGCGTGCGGTCCATCGTGGCGATGCGCAGCGCGACTTCCGTGCGCAGCTCCGGGTTCAGGTGGGTCATGGTTTGCGCTGCCTGGGTGGCGTTCAGGTGCGCCAGGATCAGCGCGATGGTCTGCGGATGCTCGTTGCCCACGAACTGCGCCAGCTGCGCGGGATCGGAGTCGCGCACAAAGCCGAAGCGCTGTGGTCGACGCGACGCCGCCATGCGCTCGATGACTTCCTGGGCCCGCTCCTTGCCCAGCGCGCGCACCAGCATTTCTCGGGCGTAATCGGCGCCACCCGAGGTGATGAAATCGCGAGCAATGGCCATGTGGTAGCACTCTTCGAGAACCTGGCCCTTGGTCTCCTCGGTGACTTTCTCCAGTTGGAAGATCTCAAAGGTGAGCGTCTCGATCTCGCTGTCTTTGAAGTGCTTGAGCACCTCCGCGGAGACGTCCGGGCCGAGCGCAATCAACAGGGCCGCTGCCTTCTGGCGACCCTTCATGCTCCTTGAACCGATTAGCTGGGCCATGGTTGTTAGCTCTCACCTCTCAACGCGATACCGCGGTACGTAGCGTTACTCATCAGTTGCGGCGGTCCTCGTCCATCCAGGTCTGGATGAGCTGAGCGACGGTTGCCGGGTTGGATTTACCGAGCATCTGGATCTGCTCGCGGATGTAAGCCTTCTGTGGGTCCTCGGTGATCGGCTGCGCCACAGCCGACGAAGCTCGGGTCGCGCGACCGGGTACAGGCACCGGCGGCGCGCTCTTCTCGACCACCTCGACGACCTTCGGGGGTGCCGCCTGCACCTGGCTGGCGAGGGCCTGGGCATCGTCGGTCCGACGCTTGCGCCCGCGGCGGAGCAGGAAGAACAGAACCACCAGCATGAGCAGCGGACCAACCGCCAGCGCCCCGAGGTGCAGGTAGTCCATCAGCTGCTGCTTCTGCGCCGCCTGCTCCATATCCGCCTGAGCGGTGGCGAGCTGCTGGCGGTTGAAGGGCAGCGACGTGACCGTCAGCACATCGCCACGCGAGGCATCGATACCGGCGGCGGCGTTGATCGCGGTCTGGACGCTCTGGACAAGGGCCGCATTCGGATTGTTCGGGTCGTCGTCGAGCATGACCGAGACGCTGAGGCGCGTCACCGCGCCCGGCGCCCGCACGGTCTTCTGCACGGATTTGTTCAACTGGTAGGTGGTCGCTGTGTCTGTCTTCGAGGTGGTGCCGGTGCCTCCGCTGCCCCCTTGATAGGTGGGCACGGAAGCGTTGTTGCTCGCCGCGCCGGGAATTCCGCCGGCCGCCGCTCCACCATTGGATGACTCGGTGATCGTGTGATTGGTCAGGACTGGCGTCTGGGTAGGATCACCGGGCGTGTAGGTCTCGTTGGTCTGCTCGATCTGGTCCCAGTTCATGACCGCCGAGACGCGCACCGTCGCCTTGCCGGGGCCGAGGACGTTGTCGAGCATCGCCTGGAGGTTGTGCTCGGTGGTTGACTCGTAGCCGCGCTGGGCATCGAGCTGCTTGTTGCTGAGGCCGGTGGTCGAGCCCACGCCGTCATCGGGCGTCAGCGTGTTGCCGTTGACGTCGACGATCGTCAGGTTCTGGGGCTTGAGGCCCTCGACGCTGCCGGCCACCAGGTTGCTGATGGAGCGCGCCTGCGCGGTATCCAGGTGCTTGCCGGGCTTGAGCTTCAGCATCACCGAAGCGGTGGCGGGCTGCTGCTGACTCGAAAAGAGGGTCTGCTCGGGCATGACCAGGTGGACTCGGGCGGTGTCGACGGCGTCCATCTGATCGATGCTGCGCGCCAGCTCGTTTTCGAGCGCGCGCTGGTAGTTGACTTTCTGGGTGAACTCGGTCTGGCCGAAGCTGGGCTGATTGAACAGCTCGAAACCGGAGCCGGTGGACGGCTTGCCGCCCAGACCCATGCCTGCCGTGGCGAGGCGGGCGTCCTGCACCTGGCCGCTCGGGACGCGGATCGTGCCGCCGTCCTGAAGCTCGTAGGGGATCTTGGCGTCCTTGAGCTTCTGGACAATAGCCGCTTCGTCGTCGTTGCTCAGACCTGAAAATGCAATCGCGCTGTCGGGCCCGCGACCGACGGTCGAGACGAGGAACAGCAGCCCGCCGAGTGCCACCACGACGGCCACCAGGCCGATCTGCTGGCCGCGGCTGAGCCCGCGCCACACGCGCTGGACTGGACCGAGAACGGGGTTGAGAGTCTCCATCGACGGTGGGGGCCTAGACGCTCATTCGCATGACTTCGGCGTAGGCGTCGACCAGCTTGTTGCGGACCTGGACGGCCATCGAGAAGCCGAGGCTGGCCTGTTCGGTATTGAGCATGACCTCGTGAATGTCGATCGGGTCACCCTTGGCCAGCGCCAGTGACGACGCGTCGGCCTGGGACCCGAGCTGGTTGAGCGCACCAACGGCCTGCTTCAGCGCGGAGCCAAAGTCGGCGCCAGCCGGCTGGCCAGTGGAAAGCCCGGGCACCCGGGGCGTAAGCGGCGACAGACCGCCAATACTGCTGATCGGCATTCAGAGCTCCTCCTCCAGCGCCCTCAGGCTCGACCCAGGTCGATCGATCGCTGGGCCATCTGCTTGATCGAGTTCAGCACCGTGACGTTGGCCTCGTAGGCCCGACTGGCCGAGAGCATGTCGGTCATCTCGGTGGTGGTATCCACGTTGGGGTAGGCCACCAGCCCGGTGTTCGGGTCGGCGTCCGGGTTGGCCGGGTCGTACACCTCGCGCCCCGGCGACTGGTCCTTGACGATGGCGGCCACCTGCAGCCCATCGCCGGGCGTGGTGGCGGCCTGGTTCAGCGGCGCGAAGACGACCTGCTGGCGTTGATACGGCTGGCGCTGACCGTTGAGCCGCGTGGTATCAGCGTTGGCAATGTTGCCCGCGATGACGTCCATGCGCAGGCGCTGGGCGGTGAGCGCCGAGCCCGAGATGCGCATGCTGCTGAAGAGTCCCATTGCGAGCGTGCCTGCCTTTCCGTTGGTGCAGCGGAGTGTGCGACAGGCACCGCGATGTGCATTAGGGAGCGGGGTCCCGGATCGACCCTGCGAACGTACTGGCTATTCAGGTACCCCGACCGCCAGCAGCAAGCCGTCTTTTTTGATCGCCGGGCTGGTAACCGTGAACAGGATCACACCCGAGGCGGGCGCGGTCACGTACGCCTGGTGATTGCCGAGCAGGTCGACCATCTCGCCGAGCGTCTGGCCCTCGACCGCCTTGTCGCCCGGCGACACGCGACACAGGAAGATGCCTTCGTGCTCGGAGCGCAGCCACTCGTTGCGGGCGATCGTACGCGGTGGGGTGGTCCTGGCGGGGGGTTGGTCGGTGAGCAGGCCGAGCGTCCGCCAGATGTTCAGGACCCCATCGACGTGGCGCTGGATGTCCGGCTCGAGCGGCAGGCCGCGGCCGCCCGATTCGGCCAGGATGGCCGGCACGCCGTGCTGTGCCGCCGCCCCGTAGAGCATGCCTGCCCGCTCGCCACCGGGCAGGACACAGGTAACCCAGCCTGCGCCCGTGTAGGCGTCGATCATCTCGCGCGAGCAGTTGTCCACGTCGGCATTGCCGGTGGCCAGGTAGCCCAGAAACGGCTCGAGGTCCTCGACCATGTCGCCGGCGTGCAAATCCATCGCTCGATCCACGCCGAGCACCACGTCGTTGAGCAGATGGTGGGCGAAGCGCTCGCTCCAGGTGCCGTCGGGGTTGCCTGGAAACGCGCGGTTGAGATTCTGGCCGTCCTCGGGGTTGATGTAGATCGATCGCTCGAAGAAGCCTGGCCGATTCAGCAGCGGGATGATCAGGATCGAGCCGCGGACGTCCTCGGGTCGGACCTGCTGCGCCAGCCGCAGCGCGGCGAGCGTGCCGGTGTACTCGGCGGCGTGAATGCCGGCGGTGAGCAGGAACGTCAGCCCGGGCTCAGCGCCGACGATGGCGAAGTACGGCCACCGGTACTTACCGAGCAAGACGTCGTCGAACGCGAAGTAGCCTGCTTCTTTCTGTCCGGGACCGGGGAGTCGAATCGGTCCGATGGTGCGGCTGGCGGTCATCGCCGCTCAGGATAGCGGTCGGTCTCGACGCGGCGGCGCGTAGCGCTCGGACTCGGGCGAAGGGTCGACCACGCGATCGAAGTGCATCCAGATCACCCGCGAATAGCGGAAGATCGCCGGCAGGAACGGCAAGAAGTAGATGCCCGCGATGAGCAGGACGACGTCGAACCGCCACCCTGACAGGAGCTCCACGATGAGCGTCAGCAGCGCCAGTAGCGGGACCGCCAGGATATAGCTGACGATCATCGCTCCCGTGAAGTAGCCCTCTTCCCGGCCGAAGATCAGGCCGCACTCCGGGCAGGCATAAAACATGCGTAGCTGGCGCCAGCCACGCGGGAACACCCGCCCTCGAAGGCAGCGCGGGCAGCGCTGTCTGAGGATGGCGGTGATCCTCGCGTTAGCCGTGGGAGGCACGCCGGGGCTCAGCGGGCAGCCACACGACTGGAAGCACTCCTCGATTGAACACGTGACGCATCTCAGGTCTTCTCCCGTGCTGGCAGAGCCGCACTCGGTATGCCACGGCGAGCCATCTGTAGACGCTACAGTTCTTGACGTGGAGTCAGAACGGTCGCTCACGCGCGTCCTGGTCGTGGACGACGAGGAGCCGATCCGAAGCACGCTGATCGAGGCCTTCGAGCTGGAAGGCTACGCGGTCCGCGCGGCCAGCAACGGGGTTGAGGCCTTCGACGTCATGCGCCGCTTCAGGCCGAGCGCCATCGTGCTGGACCTGATGATGCCCGTCATGAACGGCTGGGAGTTCCTCGAGCAGTGTCGTAGTGACGGCGCGTGCAGCGATACGCCGGTTCTGGTGATCTCCGCGTACAGCAAGCTGCCCCAGGAAGCCGCCAGGCTTGGCGTCAAGGCCTGCATCGCCAAGCCATTCGACCTCGAAGTGCTGCTTGGTGCGGTCGACCGCCTCGTGCGTGCTGCCGCATGAGCAGGCTGGAGATCACACCCAGACAGTTGTCGCGCGTGCCGCAGTCGCAGGATTCCGAGCTGTTCCGCCTGCTGGTCGACCGTGTCCAGGAGTACGCGATTTTCCTCCTGACCACCGACGGCCGGGTGGCGAGCTGGAACGCTGGCGCGGAGCGCCTGAAGGGGTACGTTGCGGGCGAGATCATCGGCCAGAGCTTCGAGCGCTTCTATACGCCGGAGGATCGCGCGGCGGGCCACCCCGGGCAGCTGCTGGGCATTGCACGGGCAGCCGGGCGAGTCGAAGAAGAGGGTTGGCGCGTCCGCAAGGATGGATCTCGATTCTGGGCTGACGTGGTCATCACCGCGCTGCGCAACGACAATGGGCAGTTCGTCGGCTTCGCCAAGGTCACGCGCGATCTGACGGAGCGTCGCAAGGCCGAAGAACAGCTGCGCCGGAGCGAAAGCCGCTTTCGAACGCTGGTCGAGAGCATCAAGGACTACGCCATCTTTCTCCTTGCCACCGACGGCACTATCCTGACGTGGAACGCTGGCGCCGTGCGTCTCAAGGGGTACACGGAGGCGGAGATCGTCGGCAGCAGCTTCCAGCGCTTCTACACGCCGGAAGACCGCGCCGCGGGCCGACCTGCCCGCCTGTTAGCCGCCGCACTGGCCGACGGACGCGTGGAAGACGAAGGCTGGCGTGTTCGCAAGGATGGCTCGCGCTTCTGGGCCGACGTGGTGATCACCGCGCTGTTCGACGAAGGCGGCCAGCTCATCGGCTACGCCAAGGTCACCCGCGACCTGACGGAGCGTCGGCAGGCGGAGATCGAGCGCGCAACCCGTCTGGCCGTGGAGCGATCCGCCGATCGCACGCGGCGCCTCCAGCTCGCAACGGCCGCCCTTTCCGCCGCGGGCCGCCCCGAGGAAGCGGCCGAAGTGCTGACCGATATGGGCTTGAAGGCCGTCGGTGCGGCGGCGGGCCTGCTCGCCTTTCCGTCGGCTGACGGCGAGACACTCGAGGTTATCCA
>CBJLVJ010000033.1:0-10655 GCA_966426465.1 uncultured bacterium
GCCGACGCGGTGGCACTGGACGGGCACAGTCGGCACGTGCCGACGGTCGAGTTCGAGCCCGAGCCGGGGCGGGGTCCGCCGCCGCGGCTGCGCGTGCCCTGCGTGCGCGCGCCGGCCGCGGTGCTGGAGATCGTCGAGGCGGCTGGCTGCGAGCGCTTCCGCGCCCGCGCGGCCCGCTTCGAGGGCGATCTGGCCGTCGAGGCGCCCGACCAGGTGCTGTGGCGCGGCGTGTGTGAGGCGCTGGGCTTTCAGCGCAACACGCGCCCGTTCGGGCAGCTGGCGGAGGCGGTGGCCTGGTCCCAGGCAGCGCGGGTGGTGGCCGATCGCGGGCCGGTCGGCCTGGCCGGGCTGCTGCTGGGCACGGCCGGGCTGCTCGCCGAGGCCACGCTGCCCGAGGCACACGCCTGGCGGGCGCTGCAACGGGGGCAGCGGCTGCGCGCGGCGCTGTCGGCGGCCAGCTGGGACCGCCGACAGCAGCGCGCGGCCAATGCGCCCGAGCAGCGCTGCCGCGGGCTAGCCCAGCTGGCGGCCGGCTGGGCGGCCCAGCGCTGGTGCGGGCCGGCCGAGCAGAGGCTCGAAGCGGTGCGCCAGGCTGCGCACGCCAGGCGGCCGCGCCTGTGGCCGCTGGTCACGGCCTCGCCGTGGATCGGCCGCGGGCGGGCGCAGGTGATCGTGGTCAACGTGCTGCTGCCGTTCGCCGCCGCGGCCGGCGTGGCCGAGGCCTCAGCCATCTTCCGGCGCCTGCCTGGTGAGCCGCCCAACCGCGTGGTGCGCTACATGGCTGCCCAGCTGGGCGCGCCAGCGGTGCGCTTCCGGGGCGCCTGCCCGCAGCAGGGGCTGGTGCACCTGTTCAAGCTGACGTGTGCCAGCCGCTTGTGCGAGAAGTGCCCGGCCCGCGCCGGCGGGCCGGGCGCAACATCCGACGTGTGTGGGGCGTCTGATCCCTAGACGAAGTGAACCCGCTCACCCTGCTCGGCCGGCGAGAGGCTGCCGCCGCAGCGCCCGCATACCACTCGAGCGCCATTGACGCGTACGCTGCTGGCGGTTTTCGGACGAAGTGTGCCGCCCTCCAGCGTGGCGGCCGCTTCGCCGCACAGCAGGCACGACAACTCAACCCATTTCGTACGCCGAATGCGCGCACCTCGCTCGATGAGTTTTGTGGACATTCCCGACACCGTAGACCCCGCGCTATTCGACTGGCAATCAGGCATCACCCCTACTGTCACCCGGACCTTGGTACCGGGTCAAAAACTCGCAACCCTGGAATACCCCCGTCCCCCGCGGCGTTAACCATTGTGTTGAAAGGACCTCGCACGCACTATGACCACTGAACCCTTCGGCAAACCAGAGCGGCGCACGTTTTTCGTGGCCGATCTGAAGTGCTACATGTGCGGCAGCGTGTCCGGGTCCATTGAAAGTGAACAGTCCCTCACGGAGGCGGCACCTGTCAGCCACCCCGTCCTCTTCCGCCAGCCCGGCCGCGACCAGGCGTTTCGGCTGATGGATTGGCGGCGCCTGCGCTGCGATCGCTGCGGCGGGCCACTGTTCCTTGACGAGCCGGACATCGTCACTCGCCGCTACGACAACTACAACTGGCTCGACGAGCGCCCGCGACGTGGTCGGCCGCCCAAGCGGCTGATCGAAGAGCGGCGTCGCGAGCGAGAGCTACTCGAGTCTCAGCAGGCCGCCTGACGTTCAGGGGTGGCCGTTGCGCCGCCCCGCCAGCGCCTCGGCCACCAGCGAACGTACGAAGAAGGCGACATTGGCCGGCCGCTCGGCCAGGCGCCGCACCAGATATGGGTACCATTGTTTGCCATACGGCAGGTACACCCGCACGCGGTAGCCTTCGTCGACCAGCCGTAGCTGCAAATCGCGTCGGACGCCGAACAGCATCTCGAAGTCGAACCTGTCGGGCGAAATGTTTTCGCGCTTGGCGATCTGTTGCGCCAGGCGGATCAGCCGCTCGTCGTGGGTGGCGATGGCCGGGTGCGTCCCGTGGACCAGCAGCCGCTCCATGAGCCGCGCGTAGTTGGCGTCCACACTCGCCTTGTCGGCAAAAGCGACGCGCGGCGGTTCCAGGTAGGCGCCCTTGCATAGCCGCACCTGAACGCCCATGTCGATGGCTCGTTCGACGTCGGCGGCCGTGCGATGCAGGTACGCCTGAAGCACGATGCCTACGTTGCGAAAACCGTCGTTCCACAGCTCCTGGTGCACGTCCAGCGTCCGCTGTGTGTAGGCCGACGACTCCATGTCGATGCGCACGAACGTGTCCAGCTCGCGCGCGCGAGCAAGGACCTTGCGCAGATGAGCCACGGCCATTTCGCGCGCCACGTCCAGGCCGAGCTGCGTCAGCTTCAACGAGATGTTGCCTTCGACGTGGTCGCCAGCCAGCGCGTCCAGCGCGTCCAGGTAGGCCGCCGCCGCGCGCCGCGCTTCGGCGCCGTTGGTCACGCTTTCGCCCAGGTGGTCAAGGCTGACGAGCAGGCGCTGCGTGTTCAGCGTCGCGGCCACGACGACGCCATCCGCCAGCTCCTCGCCGGCGACGTAGCGCTGGGCCATGCCGCGCAGCAGGTCGTGACGCATGACCATGCGATAAACCGGCCGCCTGTTCGCCAGGTACAGCAGCGAACCTTTGAGCACCGCCCCCTCCGTGAACTCAGGTTGTACGTCTTCGCCGGCCTGCGCTGCCAGCTACAAGACCGAGCAGCACGAGCAGCAGCGACACCACACTGATCGCCAGGCCCAGCCTGACGCTGGCCGGCTCGAAGCGGAACTCGACGTCGTGCTCGCCGGCCGGCACGGGCACCACCCGGAACAGCACGTCGCCGCGCAAGACGGTCGTCGGCTGGCCGTCTACCCGGGCAACCCAGCCCGGATAGTAGGTGTCGCTGAGCACCAGCCACGCGTCGGCCGAGGCCGTGGTGTGGACCCGCACGCTGCTCGCCGTGTACTGCGTCACGGTGGCCTGACCCTGACCGCCACGATCCGGCGTGACGACGTTGGTCTGGGTGGCCGTGTCGTCGGCCAGGATCACCTCCTCGGCGGGGTGGAAGGGTTGGTGCACCATCTCGCTCAAGGCGGTGCCCAGGCTCGGCGCAACGCGTGCGCGGGGGACAATAAACGCCCGCGGGAAGGCCTGCGTATCCTCCAGGACCCGAATCTCGTTGTCGGCATAGACCGGGTGGTACTTCGACTTGGTCTTGCCGAACAGCTGCTCGACGGTGCCGTCAGCATCCACGGTCAGGCCGCCGTACAGCGCCAGTTCGCCACTCGGCGGGACCGCGCGGATGACCAGGCTCGAAGCGCGCACCGGTTCGTGGAAGACCAGGTCTGCGAAGGACAGCTGCCGCTGCCGCGGCTCGCTGCCGCCTTCATACGTGACGCCGGCCGACTCGACACGCTGGTGCTGGACTTTCGCCTGCACGTTTGGCAGGTCCCAGCCCCAGTCCATGGTGTCTCGCCCGGCTTGCAGCTCGGCCGAGCCGACCACCTGATCGGCGTCGTCGCGCAGCTCCAGCTCGGCAACCGGCGCGCCCTGGCTAACGTCCACAGCGCCCATCATGGCCGACACCAGGCGGAGCTCGACCACGGGCGAGTCAGGTTGCAAGGCGAAGCGCTGTTCGGCCAGGGCGCTGCCGGAGGGCGCATGCACCAGAGCCTGCTGGGGCAGGAAGCTGACGCCCTTGTAGGTGTCCAGCCTGCCGAACTGGGCCGGATCCAGCAGGTAGCGCACGTTCCACAGGTCGAGCAAGCCATCGTCGACGTACAGCACTCGACCCAGATAGTCGCGGTGCCAGATGAACTGCAGCGAGCTGTAGCCGTTGGCTTCTTGCAGCCCACCGAACTGAGCCAGGCGGTCAGCGGCAACCTGGTTGAGCGCTGGCGAGGCGAGCACGCGGTTCGGACTGGCATCTTGTGAGGGCAGCGCCTCGACCGCGCGCACGGCGGCCGGCTCTGCGGCCACCGCGGCCAGCGGCTCACGTGGATGGATGGCCCAGGCGAAGATCAGCAGATCTCCAGCAGCCAGCGCGCCGACGACCGCCGGCCAGCCCCACCAGGCGGCCCAGCGCGAGCGCTGCCATAGCCAGAACGCGCCGACGATCAGCCCCAGGCCAATCAGTGTCTCGAGCACGCGCGGGTTGCGTATGTCGGTCGACCACAGCAGTCCGCTGTACACGTCGCTGTCGCTCAACGGATAGCTGTCACGCGGCACCGACAGGTACATCTTCTGGATCGTTTCGCGGGCCGTGGTCTCGCCGCCGGCCAGGCCGGCGTGCAGCCCGAGCACGGCCACGGCGAGGACCGCGAGGCTCAGCGAGAGGCCGATGAGCAGGCGGCGCGCGGCCGCGCGCCCGCGTGCAGGGTCCGCGAGCCACGCCACACCGTACGCGGCGAGCATCGCACCGGCCAGCACGACGACGACGGTGAAGCGACCAGGCGCGCGCAACCCCGACAACCCCGGCAGCAGCCACAACAGGTAGTACAGGTTCCACGGGCTGTACTGCCCGAGTGAGAGCAGCACGCCGAGAGCGCCGAACACGCACCACGCGGCGACCTCGCGCCGGCGGACACACACCATGGCCGTCACCGCCAGCACCAGTGGCGCCAGACCGATGTACAGGTACGACTCCCAGTGCGTCCACAGCCCCCATTGCAGGTTGCCCGGACCCCGGAAGACGTACGGAAACATCAGCTGGACCAGGCCAGGCGGGGTGAGCGAATAGGCAGCCGATTCGGCAAAGGGAATGCCGCTGCCCCGTGCTGAGAAGCCGGCCAGCTCGATCAGCGGTGCGAGCTGGACCGCGGCGAGGCCCAGCCCGAGCAGCACCACCGGCACGCTCACGCAAGTGACGCGCAGCAGGCGCGTCGCCCAGACCTGAGACCTCGCGCCAACGGAGACGGGTCCAACCGCCCAGCGGAGCGCGCCGTAGGCAGCCAGGATCATCAGGTCAATCGCCAGCATCTGCGAATGCAGGCTCAGGCCGGCCATGCCCAACGCGCCGCCTGCGAGCGCCGTCCAGCGCAGCCGGGCGCGCGGGTCGGGCGTCCGCAGCCCACGTTCGACGAGCGCCAGGACGAGCGGCAGCCAGCTGACCGTGCGCACGATGTTCTCGTGGTGGATCTGAGCCTGTAAGAAGTTGCCGAGCGCGAAGACCAGTCCTGCGATGAATGCGCTGGCGCTGGGTAGACCCCAGGTACGGACCAGGAAGAACATTCCCGCGGCGGCAAGACACAGGTGCGCCAGCCGCATGAAGACGAGCGCGCGCTCCGGCGGCAGCACCAGCAGCGCCAGCAGCACGGGCGGATAGGCCAGGCCGATTTCGCCGTCGGCGAAGATCGGATAGCCCCCGAAGAACTGGGGGGTCCACAGCGGCAGGCTGCCCTGGCGCAGCTGCTCGCCGAGCCAGCTCATCAGTGGGAAATAGAAGACGGCCGTGTCTCGCTCGTACGCGACAATGTTCGACATCAGACCGTCGGCGACCGACAGCGAAACAATGACGAGCAAAGCCGCGACCCACCACCATGTGGTGCGGGAACCTTCAGATGTTGGGTGCAATTGGCCTGCGAGATTGTAGGCTTGTCGCATATGACGGAGACGTCTGGGGCGACCAGGCCTATCGACATCGAGCTCGACACACGCGGCCGACGGCTGCGGTTCGAGTGGGCCGACGGTCGTCGCAGCGACTACGACTGGGAGTACCTGCGCTGGCGCTGCCCGTGTGCGACGTGCTCGGGCGAGGGCGAGTTCGCTGGCGAGCTGAAGGATCGCACCGAGCTGCAGCCGGACGAGACCGAGATGGTGGACCTCGAGCTGGTCGGCCGATATGCCGTGAAGCCGATCTGGCGCAACGGCCACGATACCGGTCTGTACACGTTTCGCAACCTGCGCGCCCTCGCCGAACAGGACCAGCTCCTGGTCAACGGTGAAGCGTGATCTTCTTCTACGAGATGCTGTTCGTGCTGGTTGCCATTGCGGCGGTGGCGATTGGTGAGCTGTGGTCGCGCCTGGCGGCGGTCGTCTTTTTAGGTGTGTGGTTCGTGCTGGTTCTGCTCGGGTACGCCAGTTTTGGCGCTCGCCTGGCGGTATCGGAGGGCTTGAGCGATGACGATCGGCGGTGGTTCACCGACGCGCGCGACGGTCTGCGGCACCTGCGCCTGCTGTTCGGTCTGGCGGTGGTGGCGGCGCTGGCCTGGCGGCTGATCGCCGGTTAGAGAGGCGCGGGTGGCCCACACGTTCGCGTCGTTGCCTGGCATTCGCGTCGGTCACTGGACCGACCTGGACGCTGCCACTGGCTGCACGGTAGTCCTGTGTGAGCAGGGCCCGCGGGCGGGTGTGGACGCGCGCGGCGCGGCGCCCGCCACGCGAGAAACGGACCTCCTGCGCCCGGGCAGCATGGTCGGCCGCGCGCACGCCATCATGCTGAGCGGTGGCTCGGCCTTCGGCCTGGACGCGGCAGGCGGCGTGATGCGCTACCTGGAGGAGCACGGCGTGGGCTTCCCGACCCACGCCGGTCGCGTGCCCATCGTGCCTGGCGCGGCGCTGTTCGATCTGGGTATCGGCCGCGCCGAGGTCCGGCCTGACGCCGCGGCAGGCTATGCGGCCTGCCTGGCGGCAGCGGACCACGTGCCCGAGGGATGCGTCGGCGCCGGTACCGGCGCGACGGTTGCCAAGCTGGCCGGGCCTGCTGGCGCTGTCAAGTCCGGCATCGGCAGCGCGGCCAGGCGCCTGGCTGATGGCACGCTGGTGGGAGCGCTGCTGGCGGTCAACGCGGTCGGATCTGTGTACGACCCGTGGTCCGGGGCGCCGCTCGCCTTGCCGCGAGCCGTGAGCCAGGCCCCCCGCGCACCGCTGGTTGGCACGAGCACGACGATTGGCGTACTCGCGACCACCGCGACGCTGGACGCTGGCGGGGTCAGCCGATTGGCCGCACTCGGCCACGATGGTCTGGCCCTGGCGATCCGTCCCGCGCACACCAGCTACGACGGCGACACCCTGTTCGCGTTGTCCGTACCCACCACAGGCGCCGACGCCGCTGTTGACATGCTGGCCCTGGAGCAGGCCGTGGTCGAGGTCGTCGCCGAGGCGGTCATCCGGTCGGTGCGCGCCGCCACGCCCCTGCACGGCATCCCGGCTGCTGCCGGGTGACTCCGAACGAAACGCGCGTTCTCGATCACGTCGAAGCCCTGGCCGATGAAATGGTCGAGCTCACGCGCGCGCTGGTGCGCTTCCCGACCGTCAATCCACCTGGAGACTGTTACGCGGACTGCGCCGAGTTCCTGCGCGCGCATCTGCGCCGGCTCGGCTACCAGGTCGAGGCGCTGCCCGCCGCGGGGCTCGCCGAGCACACAGCGAAGCATCCACGCATCAACATCGTCGGTAGGCTGGGCAGCGCCGGGCCCGTGCTGCACTTCAACGGTCACTACGACGTGGTGCCGCCTGGGTCGGGCTGGAGCGTCGATCCGTTCTCGGCGGACGTGCGCGACGGGTGCATCTTCGGTCGTGGCACGTGCGACCAGAAGGCCGGCATCGCCGCGTCAATCTATGCTGTCGAGGCAGTCCGCCGGGCCGGCATTGGCCTGAACGGCGTCATCGAGCAGAGCGCCACACCCGACGAGGAGAGTGGCGGATTCGCCGGTGTCGGCTGGCTGTGCGAGATGGGACGCATCGCGCGCGACCGCCAGCGCTACGTGGTCATCACCGAGCCACTCGATCCGGAGCGGGTGTGCATTGGCCACCGTGGTGTGTACTGGTTCGAGCTGACCACGATCGGGCGAGTCGGCCACGGCAGCATGCCCGGCCTCGCGGTGAACGCCGCGGAGCAGATGGCGAAGCTGATCGGCGCGTTCGAGGCCCATCTCAAACCAGCCCTCGCCGAGCGCTGCAGCGCTGCCCCGGTGGAGCCGCCCCAGGCACGGCGTCCGACGCTCAATCTGAACTCGATCCATGCCGGCCAGGCGCCTGGTGGCTGGCAAACGCCGGCGGTGCCAGATCGCTGCACGGCGATCTTCGACCGTCGCTTCATCCACGAAGAGTCCTTCGAAGCGGTGCGCTCCGAGATTGTGCGCGTGCTCGAGGCGCAGGGTGTGCCGTTCGAGCTCAGCGACCTGATGCGGGTCGATCCGCTCCTGGGGTCGGCGGGATCCGTGGTGGCGCGGACCACCGCGAGCGCAATCCGGGATGCCCTGGCGGTGGAGCCGAAGTTCATCGCCAGCCCGGGGACGTACGACCAGAAACATGTCGTCCGACGGGCGGGCATCCAGGAGTGCATCGCGTATGGCCCGGGCCGCCTGGTGCTGGCCCACCAGCCCGACGAGCACGTGGCCATCGCCGACCTGGTCGCCAGCGCAAAAGTCATGGCGTTGTTGACGATGCGGCTGCTCCAGGGCTGAACCGGTCTCGCGCAGGCCCGGGAACACGAAGACGTGTCGTTCGGTTGTAGACTCTGGGACCACGCCCGCCCGATGGCAACCGTTTCAACTGCTGCACGCAGTCCACACACGCTCTTCGACGACGTCGGCAAATACCTGCCGACGCCCGACGTCGAAGCGATTCGGCGTGCCTACGCGTTTGCCGCCGAGGCGCACGCGAGCCAGTTGAGGGAGTCGGGCGAGCCCTACATCAACCACCCGTTGGCCGTCGCTGAAACGCTGGCGAGCATCCATATGGATACCGCCACCATCGTCGCTGCCCTGTGTCACGACGTCACGGAAGACTGCGCCGTGCCGCTGACCGAGCTGGAAAGTCGTTTCGGCCGCGAAGTCGCGCGCCTGGTCGACGGCGTGACCAAGCTCGACAAGATGCAGTTCCTGCACGTCGAGGGCGACGAGAGCCGTCCCAAGCTCAATGGTCAGGACCTGTGGGCGGAGAACATGCGCAAGATGTTCCTGGCCATGGCCGAGGACATCCGGGTGGTGCTCATCAAGCTGGCGGACCGCCTGCACAACATGCGCACGCTGCAGTTCCGTCCGCCCGCCGAGCGACGCCGCGTGGCGCAGGAAACGATGGACATTTACGCGCCGCTGGCCAACCGCCTCGGCATCTGGGAGCTGAAGTGGCAGCTCGAGGACCTGTCCTTCCGACACCTCGAGCCCGAGAAGTACCACGAGATCGCCGACAAGGTCGCCAGCCGCCGCGTCGCGCGCGAAAAGTACATCCAGCGGGTCATCGAGATGCTGCGGGGCGAGTTCGAGCAGCACGGCATCCATGCCGACCTGTCGGGACGGCCGAAGCATATCTACAGCATCTACCGCAAGATGCAGCGGCGCGGCGTCGACGTCGACCAGATCTACGATCAGCTGGCCGTGCGCGTCCTGGTGCACACCATTCCGGACTGCTACACGGCGCTGGGCGTGATCCACTCGATCTGGCGGCCCCTGCCCGGCCAGTTCGACGACTACATCGCCAACCCCAAAGAGAGCCTGTACCAGTCGCTGCATACGACCGTGCTGGCCGTTGATGGGCGGCCGCTGGAGATCCAGATCCGCACCAACGAAATGCACCAGGTCGCCGAGTACGGCGTCGCTGCCCACTGGCGCTACAAGGAGGGCGTGCGTCAGGACCAGAAGTTCGACGCCAAGGTGGCCTGGTTGCGCCAGCTGATGGACTGGCAGAAGGACGTGGCGGGCGGCGCCCAGGAGTTCGTCGACTCGCTCAAGACGGACATCTTCCAGGACCAGGTCTACGTCTTCACGCCGAAGGGCGAGATCAAGGAGCTGCCCAGCGGGTCGACCTCGCTCGACTTCGCGTATCGCATCCACACCGATGTCGGGCACAAGTGCGTCGGAGCGAAGGTCAATGGCCGGCTGGTGTCGCTCGATACCAGGCTGCGCAACGGCGACATCGTCGAGATCATCACCGCCAAGGGATCGCGTGGGCCATCGCGCGACTGGCTCAACCCGAACCTCGGGTTCGTGCACACGGCGCACGCGCGCGAAAAGATTCGCCAGTGGTTCCGCCGACAGCAGCGCGAAGAAAACATCGTGCGCGGCCGCGAGCTGGTGGAACGCGCCCTGAAGCGCCTGAACGTGGACGGCGTCAAGCTGGATGATCTGGCCGGCCACTTCAAATACGACAAGGTCGATGATTTCCTGGCCGCGGTCGGCTACGGCGATATCAATCCCGATGAGATTGGGCGGCACGTCCTGTCGGGGGCCGAGGAGCAGCGCAAGGACACCGTTACGACGCCGCAAATCGCTCGAGCGAGCCCGCCGATGGGCGGTCTGCGCGTGCTCGGCGTGGGCGACCTGCTGACGCGCGTGTGCCGCTCATGCAACCCGGTGCCGGGCGACAACATCATCGGCTACATCACTCGTGGCCGGGGCGTGACCGTTCACCGCGCGGATTGCGCGTCGGTGATCAACGAGGATGAGAAGGATCGCCTGGTCGCCGTCGACTGGAGCGAGTCGGAGCAGCACGTGTTCCCCGTAACGGTGCGACTCGAAGCCTGGGACCGCGAGGGGCTGGTGCGCGACGTCACAGCGATTCTCGCCGACGAGAAGATCAACATCATCGCGCTGAGCGCGGTCGTCCACAAGGACCAGACGGCCACGGTCTGGTCGACCGTCGAGGTGCCACGGCTGGACCGCCTGAGCCGCATCATGAGTCGCCTGGAGAGCATCCGCGACGTGTTCAACGTCGTCCGCGAAGTCGGCTC
>CBJLVJ010000034.1:0-10560 GCA_966426465.1 uncultured bacterium
ACGTCACGCCTGTCCCAAACGGAATAGAACGGGTGCGCTGGCCAAGGGCTGCCAGCGTGACCCACGCCTGGCCAACGTGGCCCTGGTTGTCTAGCCACGGGTGGAAGTGGTCGCTGGTCCACAGCGCGTCAAAGCCTGCCTCCTCGGCGGCGATGCCGAGCTCCACAAGTCTGGGCGCGGGAAACTGCTCGTGGCTCAGCACGAAACCAATGTGTACCGGCACGCCAGACAGTTTCGAGCCGGACCCGTCAGAGACGCGTCAGCGCCGCGTCGGAAATGCCAGCGCCCCACCGCTGATTGGCATCCTCGACCATAAACGAAAACGTTCGTGGTGTTGAAATCCAATCTTCTCCCGAAGGAGGTATGTTCCAACACCGGGAGCCGGAAGGGCGTGCCGCGGGTTGTGGCGGGTGCCACGATGCGTCAGCGAGAGCGGGGCCGGACTCTCCAATGCCACGCCTATCCGGTTCTTATGCGCGCGCGGCGATAGTGGTGGGACTGGCATGTCGCGCTTCGTGGTGATTGCCGCCGTGCTGGTGGCCATTGGCGGCAGCCTGTTCGGCTATGACGCGGGCGTCATCTCCGGCGCCCTCCTGTTCATTCGCCAGGAGTTCGGCCTCGACACCACCGGTGTCGAGCTGGTGGTCAGCTCCGCTCTGGTCGCGGCGACCATCGGCGCCATCGCGAGTGGCCGTCTGGTCGACCGCTTTGGCCGACGTCCGGTGTTGCTCGCGGCCGCCGTGACGTTCTCGGCTGGCGCTCTGCTCTCGGCCCTGGCCCCGAACGTGGTGACGCTGATCGCCGCGCGCCTGCTCGTCGGTGCTGCCATCGGCGTGACCTCCTTCGCCGTGCCGCTGTACATCTCCGAGCTCGCGCCACCGCAATCGCGGGGCTGGTTGGTCTCGCTCAATCAGCTCGCCGTGACCGTTGGCATTCTGGTGGGTAATCTGCTGGATTACGGGCTGTCGGGCCTCGGCGCGTGGCGGTGGATGCTTGGCCTGGCCATCGTGCCAGCCGGCATTCTCCTGCTGGGGCTGATCGGCCTGCCCGACACGCCGCGCTGGCTCGTCTGGCGTGGCCGGTTTGACGAGGCTCGCCGGGCGCTGCGGCGCGTGCTCGAGCGCGACGAGGTGTCCGCTGAGCTGGAGCAGCTTCAGCACGCCATCGAGCAACCGACCGGCGGCTGGGCCGACCTGCTCGCGCCGGAAGTCCGAGCCCCACTCCTGGTGGGCGTCGCGCTGGCCATCTTTCAACAGGCCACGGGCATCGACGGCATCGTGTACTACGCGCCGACGGTTGTCCAGGGAGCGGGCATACCGTCGGCCTCGGGCGCGCTGCTGGCCACGGCCGGCATCGGCCTCGTGAACGTGGTCATGACCATCGTGGCCATGGTCCTGCTCGATCGGATCGGACGGCGGCCGCTGCTGCTTGGCAGCCTGGCTGGTATGGCCGCGGCGCTGGGCGTGCTGGGGTACGGATTTCGAGTCACCGCGGCGAGCGCCGGCCCGAGCCTGGCGGTCCTGTCGGTGACGTGCCTGATGATCTACGTTGGTTCGTTCGCCGTAGGCCTCGGGCCGGTGTTCTGGCTCTTGATCGCCGAGATTTTCCCGATGCGCGTGCGAGGGATGGCGATGAGTCTGGCCACGGCCATCAACTGGGCCGCGAACCTGCTGGTGTCTTCGACGTTTCTGTCGATCGTCCAGGTGCTCGGTCCGGCGAACACGTTCTGGCTGTTCGGTGGTATCAGTCTGGTGGCCTGGGTGTTCGTCTTCCGGCTGGTTCCGGAGACGCGGGGGCGGTCACTGGAGGACATCGAACGCCTGTGGGCCAGGGCCCCTACGGTGGCTGCTGCGCGCGCGTGAACGCTCAGGCCGCCCTCCGTGGCGCCGGCTCGCTCGCCGGGTTGGACGACTGTGGGTAGGGCGACCACACGCCCATGCCCTCGCCACTCGGTCCGGGTCGGAAGGACGCCATCGACAGCGGAGTGGCGATCTCCTCCAGGCTGCGGCGCGCCGTCTCCACGCCCCAGAAGGCTTCGACCAGGCCGGCGCCGATCATCAGGGCCGCGCCGAGCAGATACCCGTAGAAGACGTTGACCGGGGTCGCGGACTGGATCAGTGCGCCGAACAGGACCGGGCCAATGAAGCCGCCGGCGCCGGTGCCCAGCGCGTAGAACAGCGCGATAGCCATGGCCCGGATCTCGAGTGGGAAGATCTCGCTGACGGTCAGGTAAGCGGAGCTGGCGCCGGCGGAGGCAAAGAAGAAGATGACGCACCAGGCGATCGTCTGGGTGGTCGCGTCGAGCACACCAAGCGTGAACAGCCAGCCGGTCAGCGCCAGCAGTGCGCCCGAAACCACATAGGTGAACGTGATCATCACGCGCCGGCCGATGGTGTCGAAAAGCCGACCGATGGTCAGCGGGCCCAGCACGTTGCCGATCGCGAAGGGGATGAGATAGAGCCCGATGATGCTGTTGTCGACGTGATAGAAGGTCGTCAGGACCAGCGCGTACGTGAAGAAGATCGCGTTGTACAGGAACGCCTGTCCCATCATCAACGAAAGCCCGAGCAGCGAGCGTTGGCGGTACTGCGCAAGCATGACGCGCGCGATCTCGCCAAAGCCGATCGCCCCACGCGGGCTGATGGCGATTGATATTCCAGGCGGGGGTAGCTGCGCAATGCCCGTCGCGCGACGAACCTCCTCCTCGATCTGGTGGACGATGCGTTGGGCCTCCTCCACACGGCCGTGAATCAGGAGCCAGCGCGGGCTTTCGGGGATGTAGCGGCGGACCAGAATGATCGCCAGCGCCAGCACCGCGCCCAGGCCAAAGCACAGCCGCCAGCCGATGTCGTGCGGCAACAACGCCGGATTGAGCAAGACCAGCGTCGCCGAGGCGCCGAGGATCGTACCAATCCAGTAGCTGCCATTGATCGCCAGGTCCGTCCAGCCTCGGACGCGCGCCGGGATCAGCTCGTCGATGGCCGAATTGATCGCGGAATATTCGCCGCCAATGCCGCTGCCCGTGAAGAATCGGCACACCGCGAACCACGCGAAATTCGGCGCGAACGCGGTGAGCAGCGTCGCCGTCAGGTATACCGCCAGGGTGAAAATGAACAGTCGTTTTCGGCCGAGCTGATCCGTCAGGTAGCCGAAAAACAGCGCCCCGAGCACGGCGCCTGCGACGTACAGCGAACCCGCCAGACCAACCTGCGCTTCGCTCAGGTGCAGCGTACCCGGTTCCGTCAGGACGCCACCCAGGGCGCCCACGATCGTGACTTCGAGCCCGTCCAGCACCCACGTGATGCCCAGCGCAATGACCACGCGCCAGTGCCACGACGACCACGGCAGCCGATCCATGCGCGCGGGAATGTCGGTCGTGATGACTGGAGCCGATGCCGACGTGACCATATGCTCTCTTCCTTGTTGTTCAGCCGTCTTCTCTCAATATGTGTTCAGCGACGCAAGAGCGATGTCAGCCCGCGTTAGAAATCGGCCGAAGCGGTGTTCTCAGCGGTGGCCCCGCTGCAGCGGCGAAGGCGAAGCCAGCGGTACTCGTGGCCGCCGAGATCGATCACCTCCGGAGCAGGCGTAAGCCCCGACTCGACCTTGGTGCCGAAGACCCACTCGATGCCCGTGGTGCCGGCCGGCCACCTGATCTTGACCGGGCGCGGATTACGCGAGAAGTTGTGTATTGCCGCCAGGGTCGTGCCACGCCAGGTGCACGTGTGGGCCAGCACCGCGTCGTCGCTGGTCTCGAGGAATTCCATGCAGCCCCAGCCGAATTCCGGGCACTCCTTCCGCGTGCGGATGGCGCGCGCCACCCAGTTCAACAATGAGTCATTGTCGAGGCGCTGGGCGGCGACGTTGACACGCTGATAGCTGAACGGGCCTTCCGAGATAACCGGTCGAATGAGCTTGTCTGGAGGCGCGGTAGAGAAGCCGGCGTTTGGCTCGGAAGACCACTGCATCGGCGTACGAATCGCGTAGCGCTCGGGCAGCCGCAAGTCCTCGCCCATGCCGATCTCCTCGCCATAGCGGACGACCGGCGTGCCCTGGAGCGTGAACAGCAGGCTGTACATCAGCTCGATGCGGCGTCGGTCGCCGCCAAGCATCGACGCCAGACGACGGCGAATACCGCGGTTATACAGCCGCATGCTGGGGTCAGGTGCAAACGCGGCGTAGCAGCGCTCGCGCTCGGCCGGAGTGAGACGGCCGAGATCCAGCTCGTCGTGGACCCGCAGGAACTCGGCCCACTGGCAGGTCTCCGGCAGCGGGGGCAGATCGCACCACGACTTACGCACAGGTCGCGCGTCCTCGTCAGCCGCCGCCAGAAACAGACGCTGGTTGACCCAGAAGTTGAACAGCGTGTGCATGCGGTCGCCGTTGCCGAAGTAGTTCGGCACCTCGTTCGGCAGGACGTTAGCTTCGGCCAGCATCATCGCGTAGCCGCGCCGCCACTGCAGGAACCGACGGAATCCCACCAGGTACTCGTACTGGGGCGGACCGGCCGGCAGCAGCTTCTTTGTCTTGTCCTCGATCATGAACGGCACGGCGTCGACTCGGAAGCCGCTGATCCCCAGCTCCAGCCAGAAGCCCATGATGCGCTCGATCTCCTCGCGCACCGCGGGGTTCTTGAGGTTCAGGTCCGGCTGAAAGTCATAGAAGCGGTGGAAATAATACGCTCGCGCTTTGCGATCGTGGCTCCAGGTTGCTTTCTGCACGCCGGGAAAGACCATGCCACTCTGTGCGTTTTTCGGCTTGTGCTTCGACCAGATGTACCAATCCCGGTACGGAGAGTTGGGGTCCGATCGAGCCGACTGGAACCATGGGTGCTCGCGCGAGGTGTGATTGACCACCAGGTCGATGATGACCCGTATCCCGTGCTCGTTCGCCTGGTGCATGAAGTCGACGAATTCACCGAAGGACCCGTAGCGCGGATTGACCCCGTAATAGTCCTGGACGTCGTAGCCGTCGTCGAGCTCGGGTGACGGGTAGAACGGCAACAACCAGACGCACGTCACGCCGAGGCCGGCCAGGTAGGGCAGGTGATCGGCCAGCCCGCGGAAGTCGCCGACGCCATCACCGTTGCCATCGGCGAACGTTCGCACCTCGATGGCATAGATGATCGAGTTCTTGTACCAGAGGTCGATCAAAGCGTTACGCCCTGCTGCGCGCGCTCCACCTGCCGTGCGCTGTGCGCTCGCAAGATGCGCTCTGCCTCATCCAGACGGCTTCCCACGCGCACCAGCACGAGCGTCAGGCCGCCGCGCTGAGGCTTGCCTTGGTGATTCGCGCGTCGGCGTGCCAGACCCAGCCCGGCGACGCCGAAGAGGATCGTCCCGATGCCCGCTCCGAGCGCGGTTGCCCCGGCGGCGATATACGGGCCGAGCACCGGAATCGCGAGCGCGCGGACGCCCGCCAACCAGCCGCCGAGACCACCAAGGATAGCGCCAGCGACCAGACTGGCATTCCCTCGGCCGCTGTCCGGGTGGTTGGCATCGAGTGATCCCGCGGCGTCTTTGCTGAATGGCACGAACAGGCTGATGTCCCGGTCCGAAAATCCAACGGCTCGCAAGGCGGCCACCGCCTCCTGGGCCCGTTGAGCATCCTTGAATAGGCCGACGACCACTTCACCATTGCTGTCCACGGGAGTCCTTCCTCGACCGACCGTATGGTTCGCCACAGGAGTATGCGCGCCCACGTGCTAGAACCACGTCGGAAACTCGCCAGAAACGACCATGGCCGCGCACAATGGCCGCGCACAACGAGGGTGCGGAACCACGGCAGTCACACGCGGCTCTTGCGGGCTTCTGACGTCATTCATGCAACCTCTGAACCCGCCGCGGAACAGACTCAAGGGATGTTCTTTCGGGACCGTCGCGAAGCAGGACGTCTGCTTGCCAGCCAGCTCGCGGCGTGCGCCGGTCGCCCGGACGTGGTCGTGCTTGCGCTGCCGCGCGGTGGAGTCCCGGTGGCCTACGAAGTCGCCAGGGCGCTCCACGCACCGATGGACGTGTTCCTGGTTCGGAAGCTCGGTGTACCCGGCCACGAGGAATACGCGATGGGCGCGGTGGCATCGGGAGGCACTCGCGTCATCAACCCCAGCGTGGTCGAGGTGCTCCACATTCCCCCCGAGACCATGAAGGAGGTGATCGCCAGAGAGGAACGCGAGCTCGAGCGGCGTGAGCGCGAATACCGCGACGACCGGCCGTTCCCGGACCTGCGCGGCAAGACGGTGATCCTGGCTGACGATGGCCTGGCCACCGGTTCGACCATGCTCGCGGCGGTCATGGCTTTGCGCCAGAAGCAGCCAGCCCGCGTGGTGGTCGCGGTGCCGGTCGGCTCACCGCAGACCTGCGACGCATTCCGCGACCATGTCGACGAGATTGTGTGCGCCATCACTCCCGACCCGCTGTATGCGGTCGGGCTCTGGTATTCGGATTTCTCTCAGACCACGGACGAGGAGGTGCGCGACCTGCTGGCGGACGCTGCGCGTCAGGAGCCGGTGCACCATGCGAGATGACGCGAGGCGGACCGCGTGGCAATTACCACTGATGCGACACTGAGCGTCATCCGGCGAGCGGCCCATCCGCTCACCGGCGCCGCGGCCGACTACGATCCATTGCTCGACCTGATCGGCAGCGCGCGTGTTGTGCTGCTGGGCGAGGCTTCACACGGCACGCACGAGTTCTATCGAGCCCGCGCGGATATCACCCAGCGGCTCATCGAGGAAAAAGGTTTCGGGGCGGTCGCGGTCGAGGCCGACTGGCCGGATGCGTACCGCGTCAATCGCTTCGTGCACGGTACGAGCGAGGACGCAACCGCCAATGAGGCCCTGTCCGATTTTCGCCGCTTCCCCACCTGGATGTGGCGGAATGCCGACGTGCTCGATTTCGTGGGCTGGCTACGCGACCGCAACGACCTGATCTCAGCGGCCGAAGACAAGGCGGGCTTCTGTGGCCTCGATCTGTACAGCCTGCACCGCTCGATCGAGGCGGTCCTCGCCTACCTCGACAAGGTGGACCCCGACGCCGCGCGACGCGCACGGTACCGCTACAGCTGTTTCGAAGATTTCGGCGAAGACGTCCAGAACTACGGCTTCGCTGCTGGTTTCGGGCTGAGCGAGTCGTGCGAGCAGGAAGTCATCGAGCAGCTGGTCGAGCTGCAGCGCAAGAGCTCCGATGCACGCGCTGCCAGCAACGGACAGCTCGACGACGACGAGCTGTTCCTCGCTGAGCAGAACGCACGCCTGGTCAAGAACGCCGAACGGTACTACCGCACCATGTTCCGCGACCAGGTCGGCTCCTGGAATCTGCGCGACCGCCACATGGCTGAGACGCTCCGGGCCCTGGATGCTCACTTGAGCCGCCCTGGCCGACCAGCCAGAATCGTGGTCTGGGAGCATAACTCGCATCTGGGTGACGCGCGCGCCACCGAGATGAGCCGCCGCGGCGAATTGAACGTCGGCCAGCTCGTCCGCGAGCAGTACGGAAACGCGTGCCTGCTGACCGGGTTTACCACCTATGACGGCACCGTGACCGCCGCCAGCGACTGGGACGGTCCCGCCGAGCGCAAGCAAGTGCGCGACGCGCTGCCCGGCAGTTACGAAGCGCTGTTCCACGAGGCTGGACTGCCCGCCTCCCTGCTCTCGCTGAAGGACGGCGCTGAGCTGGCCGAGAGCCTCGGTGTGCCGCGCCTGGAGCGGGCCATCGGGGTCATCTACCGTCCGGATACGGAGCGGATCAGCCATTACTTCTCCTCCCGCCTGCCGGGCCAATTTGACGCCGTGGTGCACTTCGATCGCACCCGGGCGGTTGAGCCACTCGAGCGCACGGCCGAGTGGGAGCGGGGCGAGTTTCCCGAAACGTATCCGGTCGGCGTGTAGCCGATCTCTGGAGCAGTGTACCCATGAGCGCGACTGGACTCGACGTATTCGATACCACCATTCAAAAGACCAACCGCTGGCTGAATGAGCTGGCGGGCCAGGCAGGCTGCCCCGGCAAGCGCGCCGCGTACCAGGCGTTGCGAGCAACCCTCCACGCGCTGCGAGACCGGCTCACGGTCGATGAGGCGGCCCAGTTCGCGGCGCAGTTACCGATGCTGATTCGGGGCCTCTACTACGAGGGCTGGGACCCAGTGATAAGCCGCTGAGACTGCGTCACGTCGACGAGTTTCTCGACCGGATTGCGCAGGAGCTCAGGGGTACGGATCAGTGGGACCCCGAGCTGGCCGCGCGAGGGGTCTTCAGCCTGCTCGCGCAGCGTATCAGCGAAGGCGAGATCGACGACATCCGGGCTTTGCTACCGGTCCGACTGCGAGATCTCTGGACAGGCGGACCAGCCGCGTTCAACACCGTGCCGGCGGCGGTTCGACCGGGAGCGTAACGGCGCTTTTCTGACGTTTGCCTTACGCGCTTTTTTACCTGTTGCCGCTCAAACTGCAAACGAGGCGGAGGAAGAAGAAACAACTATGAGTGTTATCGCCTGGATTGTGCTGGGGCTGATCGCGGGCTGGTTGGCTGGCGTCCTGGTTCGGGGTTCTGGCTACGGCGTTATCGGAGACATCATTCTGGGCATCCTTGGCGCGCTCGTCGGTGGTTGGATTACGAGCACTCTGCTGGGTGTCGACGTGTCTGGTTTCAACCTGGAGAGTCTGCTGATCGCCGTCTTTGGCGCGGTGGTCATTATCGTCATCGGCCGGCTCGTGAGCGGTCGCACGGCCGCGGTGTGAGGACCTGAGCCATGGCTGTCAAGCTGAATGAGACTGGCTACGAGTACGCCAGGCAGCTCGTCACGGACGGCAAGTTCGTCGCCGACGAGCGAGACGCGTGGAGCGAGCACCAGCCTTCGACGCAGCAGGAGAACGAGTTCATCCAGAAGCACGGAATCAGCGCGTACGCACGCTGGCACCTCGGCACTGATGACACCGAGCCGCCCGATCGCAAAGCGCACTACAAGTTTCCGTATGGCGATTTCGAGAAAGTGCACCGCTGCGGCGTGCTGGCCGCGGAGAGCCGCGCCGGCCAGCGGAAGTACTTCGACATCGAACGGGCAGCCGCCCACCTGCACGGCATGATCGACGAAGCCCGAGCGCTCTCCGCCACCCGCGGCTGATCAGGCGCTGGCCGCGTTACCTGGTTTCTGATTCGCCGGTCGGGCGGGCGGTGGCTGGGACGATGGGGGTGGTCGGACCGACCGGATGATTGCAGCGGGCATGCTGATCCGCCAGCTCTGGACAGGGCAATGACTACCCATAAGGGCGCTACTATCAGGTCCAGAACGGTCGGATCTACGATCCGCCACCCGAGCCTGTTCCAATCTACGTCGCGGCGAGCGGAGTGCGTGCGGCCCGAGCAGCCGGCGAACTGGGCGACGGCTGGATTACTGTCGGAGACGGCGTACATAGCGAAGACAGTCGCGAGGCATTCCGGGCCGCGGCGCGATCGACCGGGGAGGCTCCGAATCAACTCCGCGTGATCGTGCAGTCATTCGTTGTGGTTGGCAGCACCACTGAGGCTGAGGAGGCAGCCAGATTGTGGCGTTTCAGTCCGCTCGGCTTCGGTCAGCTGCTAGACGGTCCAGACCCGCGCGACATCCAGCGCAGAGCCGAACAGCAGGTCAAACTGGAGGACGTCTACGCCAGATGGACTGTTGGAGAAGATCCAGACGTCCACGTCCGCGCGATCGAGTGGCTCGCGGAAGCGGGAGCCACCGATGTCTTCATCCATAGCGGCCAACCGGACCAGCAGCGCGTCATCGATTTCTACGCACGTGAGGTGCTTCCGCGTGTCCGCAAATTTTGGCAAGCTGCATAGCGGCTCGTAGCGACCGCGCGTGTCGCGCCATGCCGGACCAGGCATCACCATTCGCCTCCACGTACTGCCCGACATCGCGGACAGTGAATGACCGCGAAGTGGCCCTTGGACTCTCCAAATCGGACCAGGCAAGCGGCATGGCCACCGGCGCTCCTGGAGCTGCACGGACGGAATACGGCGCGACCGCCGTCTGGCCATAGGCGTTGCGCACGACCTCCACAAAGAGGCGGCCGCCGCGCCTGTCCTTGCGCATTTCCGTAGTGCGCCGCCTCGGATCACGACGTACCAACTGATCTGCGACCGCGCGCGCGAACGCTCGCACCTCATCGAAATTGGCGCTCCTGTCGAGCGGCACGACGACATGAGCTCCAGATAGCCCGGTGGTCTTGACAAATGCCGCAAGCCCAAGCTCGTCGAGCTGGTGCCGCAAGTGCACGGCCGCCGAGCGAACCTCCCCGAAATCCTGCTGCTCCGGGTCCAGATCGAAGATCATCACATCAGGACAATCCAGCGCGTCCACTCGGCTCAACCACGTGTGCAGCGTGACAACTGCGTGACTGGCCATGTAGACGAGGCTTGCAACGCTGTTGGACACCGCGTGAGTGGTAGTCCTCCTTCCTTTGCAACCGTCGCCCGCTCGATCCACTCAGGGAAGTACTCCGGAACCTGCTTCTGTATGAAACCCTGTCCATCGATACCATCCGGGAAGCGCTGCAGCATCAGCGGACGATTTCGGATGTGGCGAA